>CAYXLV010000165.1:0-4962 GCA_964465995.1 uncultured Coxiellaceae bacterium
ATTGATGTGAGTGTGAGCCAGGAAGCATGCCCATTAGGCTTAGCGCCAACGTCTAGCACGACTGCAACACTGGTAATGGGAGATGCATTGGCGGTCGCCCTGCTTGAAGCACGTGGCTTTACTTCGAATGACTTCGCGCTTAATCATCCTGGTGGCTCTTTGGGGCGACGCTTATTACTACGCATTGATGACATTATGCACACCGGCGATGAAATTCCGACAGTCTCATTGCACACGCAACTTGATGAAGCATTGATGGAAGTCACACGCAAAAGTCTTGGCATGACAACCGTGGTTGATGAGCAAGGTCGTTTATGCGGCATTTTTACCGACGGTGATTTACGCCGCACTTTAGATCACGGTCATGATATTCGCACTACCGCTATTCATGAAGTAATGACCAAAAACTGCATTACCGTCCCACCCAAATTACTCGCCGCTGAAGTTTTACAAATTATGGAGCAACATAAAATTACCTCTGTGTTGGTTGTTGACCACCAACAAGTTCCGATTGGTGTTGTGCACATGCATGATTTATTACGCGCAGGTGTTGTGTAATGTCGATTCGATTATTGATTAGCGATGTCGATGGGGTTTTAACCGATGGCAGCGTTTGGCTTGATGGCGCTGGCAATGAAATAAAACGGTTTCATATACATGACGGTTTAGGCATTAAACGCCTGCAGCAACAAGGTATTATTTTTGCGATTATTTCAGGACGTGATTGCCCTGCTGTGACTAAGCGGATGCAAATGTTGAATGTGCAACATGTTTACCAAGGTTGCGGTCATGACAAAATACCAGCGCTAGAACACCTGTTAAACCAAGTGCAACTTCCTGCAAGCGCTGCTGCTTATGTTGGTGATGATTTACCGGATATTGCAGTTATGCAACGTGTTGGTTTTGGTATTGCAGTTGCTAATGCTGTTGCCGAAGTAAAAGCTCAAGCTGATTGGGTGACAACCTTACCCGGCGGCCAAGGTGCAATTCGTGAAGTATGTGAACATGTTTTAAAGATGAAAAATTATGTTACGCAGTCGTAGTTGGTTAAATATTACGTTTATGTTTGCGATTACGCTGAGTGTTATTTGGGTCGCACATTTACACCCGAAACCTGTTACACCAGCGAATGCACATACGATTAATGCTTTTATGCACGGCGCCAATTATTATCAATACGACGACAACGGCCAGTTAAGCACGCATTTAACCGCACCTTATGTGCGTCACTATGCCATCTCTAACAATAGTGATTTTATTAAACCGAATATGTTGGTTTTCACTGCAGCGCGAATACCTTGGTATATTCATGCTGATTCTGGCAAAAGTTTGCATGGCGAAAAGGTTGTGCATTTGTATGATCACGTCAAATTATATCAACCGCCCACACCGAGCTCACCAACCACTACGATTACCACACAACGCTTGACGATTTATCCGCAAAGCGCTCTGGCAAAAACCCAGGCGCCCGTTACCATTAAGCGACCGCATTCCATTGTCAAAGGTCATGGTATGCAAGCGAATTTACGAACCGGTTTATTTAAATCATTAGCGCATACGCGCGGTGTTTATGTAATCCAATAAGTGTTGATATGATGACGCCAATGAAAAATGATAACAGTATGCAAAAATCCACTTTAAAAATAAGCCATCTTGCGAAGCGCTATAAGTCACGCTTAGTGGTTAAAGATGTCAGCTTAGACATTAGCAATGGTGAAATTGTTGGCTTGTTAGGACCCAATGGTGCGGGCAAAACCACTAGTTTTTATATGGTGGTTGGTTTAGTGAATCCTGATAAAGGCGATGTTTTTTTAGATGATTTGCGTTTAACCGATATGCCAATGCATCAACGTGCTCGCTTGGGCATTGGTTATTTACCGCAAGAAAAATCCATTTTTCGCAAACTTTCGGTTGCTGATAATATTATGGCGATTTTAGAGTTGCGTAAAGATCTTAATAAAACGCAGCGTTTGCAAAAGTTAAATAGTTTATTGCAAGAATTTCATATTGATCATTTGCGTGATGTGCAAGCGATGAGTTTGTCTGGCGGGGAAACGCGGCGTGCAGAAATTGCTCGCGCCTTAGCGATGGATCCTAAGTTTATTTTATTGGATGAACCTTTTGCGGGTATTGATCCTATTTCAGTGGTTGATATCAAACGCATTATTTCGCATTTGTGTGAACGTGGTATTGGTGTTTTAATTACTGACCATAATGTGCGCGAGACCCTTGATATTTGTCAACGCGCCTATATCGTTAGTGAAGGAGGCATTATTGCTGCCGGCACACCTGCAGATATTTTAGCCAACGCCAAAGTGCGTCAGGTTTATTTAGGTGAAGAGTTTAATTTATAGCGCATATAAGGAGACAGTTATGCAAACACAATTTACAGGTCATAATGTTGAAGTGACTGATGCATTACGCGAATTCACAGAAAAAAAATTACAACGTTTAATCAAACATGCCGATAATATCACCAACATCCATATTATTTTTGATATTGATAACCTCACCCAAATTGCGGAAGCAAAAATTTTAGTGCCTGGTAATACCATTCACGCGAAAGCCACTTCAGAAAATATGTATAATTCTATTGATGCGCTTGTCGATAAGTGCATTCGCCAGCTTGATAAATACAAAGAAAAACAAAGAGAGCACTAATCCGCTATGGTATCACTGGCAAATTTTATTACGCCCGGACTCACGATTTGCAAAAGTGCGAATATCGCCACTAAAAAACAAGCGCTACAAGAAATTAGTCGCTTAGTCAGCGCTGCTGATGATCGTCTAAAAGCTTCGCAAATTTTAGAGGCCTTGCAACAACGTGAGCGCTTGGGTTGTACGGCATTGGGGCATGGCGTTGCCATACCCCATGCACGTTTAGACGATATTACTAGCACCATTTGCGTGTTAATCACCTTGCCCACTGCAATTCAATATGATGACGATGAAGGTCATATGGTGGACTTACTGTTTGGGTTATTAGTGCCGCAAGATGCTACGCAAGAGCATCTTGATATTTTGGCCGAACTGACTAATCAATTAAAAGAAGCCCATTTTCGTGAGTTGCTGCGCAGTGCAACAACGGATGAAGCGCTTTATGAATTTGCTATTGGAAAAAAACAGCATGCAGAATAAAAAACTCACGATTATTAATAAGCTTGGTTTACACGCCAGAGCGTCGATGCAATTAGTGAATCGCGCTTGTCGTTATGAGTCGTCAATTAAAATTCAATACAATGATAAAGAAGTAGATGCGAAAGATATTATGAGTGTGATGGTGTTGGCGGCGAGTAAGGGTGCGGAGATTGAATTGATTACGTCTGGGCCTGATGAAGTTGAAGCGATGCAGGCGATTGAAGAGTTAATTGGGCAAAAATTTGGCGAAGATGAATAGGGTTTTGCTTATTGCTGTTGGTATTGGGTTTTGCTAGGATCGGGCTGCTTTGTTGGGCATTAAAGGATTTATTTTATGCAGCGGTCTCCTACTTTAAATACTGAGCATTTATTTTATAACAAGCGTATTACCGCATTGCCTGGGCGCAAGGGTAATGATTATCAGACTTTGGTTTGTATGAAATATGCGCTGTTGTCTTATTTTAATAAGCAAAATTTTCAGCTAAAGACGGAAGTTGATGACGAAACAGATTTGGATGATTTGGAAATTTCTAGTAATGGGAGTGTTTTAAAATATCAAATTAAGCATGGCTCTAAACCAGACTGTGAATATATACCCAGCAAGTTCTTATATGTCACTAAAGGTGTACTCACCGATGATGCCAAACACCTAGCTAGCAATGGTAAAAGTGAAGGCGCACCACTTGTTATGTTTTTTGAGTCTTGGTACAGACTTAAGTATGAAAAAGGTGCCAACACAGCTAACATAGAGTTTGGCTTGTATACTAACTATGGCCTTAACAAAGATCTTGCCGGGCTTTTAAACCCACACACTAACACCTTTTATAGTGAGCTATTTAACGACAATAATAAAATTAATAATACACCGCTAACCCCCAAACAACGTAATTTTAAAGATGAACTAGTTAATAAAATTAAAAGTTTAAAAGTTCTGAAAGACATAGCAGATGACAAAAGAACCGATTTCATTAAAGAATTTTTTAGCACATTTAAATTTATGCTTAAACAAGGCTTTATTGATGACTATATATTAGGGATAAAAAAACTACTCACAGAAAATGGGCTAAAATCTGAGGTAATTTTTCATTCACTCTTTTATTATTTTAATGAGTGGATGTGCTCGAAGAGCCTCGATAGAAAAGCCTTGATCATTGATCAAAATAGCCTTGGTGATTTATTAAAAACCATTATCCTACAAGCACAAACTATTCAGCGACTTATTGGCCACAGTCAAACTTGCTTGCAGCGAATACCTTGCAGCATTAATGGAATTGAAATACCAAAAATATATGAGCTGAAAAAGCTAGCCAGTACTGAAGAGAGTATTGTTTTTATTACCGGTGAAAAAGGTATTGGGAAATCAAGTTTAGTTAAACAGTTTATAGATAAACACAAACTGAATGATAAAGTTTTATTTTTGAGCGACGCAAAAGATCTTCGCCACTATCAGCAAGATTTAAGCCCCACTTGCCTCAAAACACTTTTAAAAGATTTTAATCTTGTGGTGATTGATAGCGCCGAGCGCTGGACAAGCCAGCAGCATAACTCAGGCAATATCTCACTAATGAAAACATTACTGGGAATTAAAATACCTTTATTGCTAACAATTACCACAAAAGGCGCAAAGCAATTTAAAGATGAGTTTAAGAATATTTTACACTCCACAGCGACAGTCTCGCTAACTGGATTATCTAAAATTGAACTAGATACTTATTTACCTGGCTTATTGGGCAAAGATATGGCGGAAGTGGTATTTGGCAGCCAGTCACTGACAGATATTTGCGCGACACCATTCTGGTTAGGCAAGTTAGCAAAATATAAAAA
>CAYXLV010000166.1:0-4958 GCA_964465995.1 uncultured Coxiellaceae bacterium
TTTTTTAAGGAAATAGGCGCTGACAAATTTTCAAAATTTTTAGAAAATCATGATGTATTGGATGATCTTGAAGAGCGTATCAAACAAGATCCGGTTTTGATGAATAAGCTTTTTGTTAGAAAAATTTATCATAATAAGCCTGAGAATTATAATAGCAAAATTATCTCAAGGCAGTTGCCTGAAGATAAATTAAAATGGCTTTTGCAGGCCAATAAGGAGGCTAAAAATTTTCTAAAAGATAATCAGAGTAAGGTAAAAGATATCATCAATAGTATTTTTCTAAAACGCCTTGGTGAAGGTACTAAAGAGCTAACTGAATTGTTTAAAATAAGCCCTTATTTTTATGTGTTATACAAAAATAAGGAATGGGTGGATATCCTGCTGGATGATGATGAGGCAGAAAAAATTTCTAAGGAGCTCGTTTTTGATCAGGTTATAAAGGTTAGTGGTTATGAAAAAGAGGTTATCCGAAAAAAATTTGCATCTAATCTTCAGGCATATAGTGGATCAACAATTGGTAGAGTGTATGATTGTGGCGTTTATTCGGAGGAGGAATTTTTCAGTGAGCTCTTTTCTAATCTACCTGATAAAAAATTTATAGCTGCTTTTAAAGGCAAAAAACTTTTAGATTTGACTTTTGAATCAAATGATAATGTAAGCCTTTTTAGAGCAAAGTTAATTAATAAAGCATTTGATCTTGAGATTCATAGGGCGGTGCCAGCAGATTATTATGCAAAAATTATTGCAACTCAAAGTCCAAAAACCCAATTGCAATGGGTGTTGAATGCAAATGAAAAAGCAAAGTATTTTTTAAGTCAAAATCAGGGTATTGCTAAGAAAATCTGTATTACTATTGAGAGTAATAAAGAGGACGTATTAAAAGAAGGCGTGGCACTCAATGGTTTATTCAAAACAAGCCCGTATTTTTATGCGCTGGCTAAAGGCAAAGCGCTGGCTGATATACTACTTGATGAAAATGCGGAGATGGATGTGGTTGAGCGGCTTGATGCTGATCAAGTTAAGCAAGCCTATCAAGTTGAAAAAAATGTTATTGGAACAAAGCTGAAAGCTCAGCCAGCAGAGTATAGCAGTAAGATCGTCGGTCGGGCTTATGACAATGGTGTGTTTAGTGAGCAAGAGTTTGTTACCAGTATTCTTCCAAGTTTATCCAATGAAAATTTCCGTGACATTGTTGCGGGTCGAGAATCATTACAGAAATTTATGTTAGATAGTGAAAATAGAACCGATGTTATAGATCTATTTAAGCAAGCTAATAGTGAGCAGATTAATCCTGTGAAGGTGGTTGATTTTTGTGGCCTTGATAACGATGTTATTTCAGAGGGTTTTTGCCAACAATTCATTATTCATTTATTTGAAAATATGTTTAATGATAAGCAAATAGTGTCCGTGTTGAAGCAGCTCTCGAAAAAAACATTATTTAATATTTTGCTTGATAAAAAAAGAATTATAGACAAACTGGCACCGAATGCTGCTGAGTTATTTGGTTTTGAGTCAGCGGTTGCTCATAATTTTGTGATACAAATTTTTGGTCAAAATTCTGATCTGCAGACGGATGAATATTTAAATAGTCAATGGCTGCTTGAGGTGATTAAAAAACCAGCGCCAGAATCACTGCTGAAGAAACTGGCTGATAATACGCTTTTTGTGGATGTGATTAAAGATAGCCTTGGTGATTTGTTGCATGAAAAGACGGTGAATCTGAGCAATTTTGTTGTTGACGTTTGCAAGAAAGATCCGGCGTATCTTGAAAAGCATTTAATACCCGTGCTCAAAAGTGAAGATTATGAAGTTATTATTAGCTGGTTTTCCAAAAAACAGTTTGCGAAGATTTTCGATACTGAAGATAATCATTCTGTGGGAGATAATTTGCTGCAGAAGCTGTTGCAGTCTGCCCCTTTTAAAGGTGATGTAAAAAAACGGTTAGCAACTATAAATTCTTTACCCCAGGATCAGGTTGATCGTTTGCAGAAAAAAAACCCAGCTATTTTTCAGATTAACAAAAAAGAAATAGTGCAAAGACCGCAGCTGCTTAAAAGGGGCAGTGTTACTCAACCAGCAAGGCAGCCGCAATCTCAGTTAGCCGTTAAATTTGAGTCATTTGAATCAGTCGAAGATGTTTTTAAATTCTTTTTAGATGCCAAGCGGCTTAAAGCTAGTATGGGAAGGAGAGATGCTATTGTTGATGATGAGCAGTCAGAACAATATTTAAATCAGGCGATTGACCTGTATTCAAAAGAACCTGATATCTATATCCCTGAATTGCAAAAAAATATAAATGACTATAGCAAATATCGCGGTGTTGTTAGGAAGAGTACAAGTTCTGAAGCTACTGTTTCTAAGCCAGACCAGAAAAAGAAATCTGTAAATATATCTTTTAAGGAAGTGGCAGAATACCAAAAATACTTAAGGTCAGACAGAAATCCATTGTCAGATAACAGTTGCCAAAAAACTGAGAGCGAATTGTTAGGTGGTTTTGATAAGGAAATTGGTTACACTTTATTCGGGCTTGGCTCGAAAAGGAATAAAACCCCGGAAGAGAAAATTCAAGATGCTATTAAATTTATTAGCAAACAAACAGGAGGTCGTCGAGAGCTTGGTAATTTTCAATACAGTTTGCTGAGATTGCGGTTGTATAAATTATCTTTGAAGCACTTGGGTAAAGATGATACGGAGCAACAGCTTGTTGCTAAAATTGAGGGGGAAGTTAAAGGCTTGCTAGGTTTGGTAAGTAGTCATGCAACATCAAGCTTTGGTAAGAAAATAATGACTACTAATGACTTTATCTATCAAAACTTCTCAACCAAGGTGATTTTAGAGTTTTTAGATGATTTTGAGAAAATGGAGCTTAGGCATAACCAGGTTCGGCAGCTTAAGGCATGTAAGCAAAATTATTTGTTTAAGCGTATTTTGGCTTTAGCGGAGCTGGTTGAGCATGTTGATCAAAAGCAGATGCAAGATCCGGTTTTAAGTGGTCTTATTGATGATCCGCAAACGGGAATAGATTTGTTGTTGGCTGACTTGTTAGATAAGAGTAATGGTTTTGAGCCCAAAGATGTTGCTGAATGGCCTGAAGAATTTTTTCAACACAAATCAATCGTTAGTGCAATTAAGCAAAAACTTCATGATGGACAGTATACTGCGATTGCTAATTTCTTTAAGAAATATTCAAATTCAAAATTAGATCGCTATGGGTTGAGTGACTATCATAGGAATTTTTGTGAATTGTTAACTTATCAGTTGCAAGTAACCCAAGATGAAGAAAATAGTGCGTTTTCTGATGCAGCAGAATATATTGAGAAGTTTTTTAACAGTAATCATAAGTTGATTATTGAAGGTGTTTTTGATGATGATTTGCCTATGGTTGGGGTGCAGCCAAGGTTAGAAACTATATTGAAGATTAAAGATCCGGCAATACAGCGCCACCTTATTTCACGTAGTGATATTGTTGATAAGCATTTTCCAAATGATTTAGCCGATGACCAGGTGCAGCTGATTTTTCAGCATGCCAAAAATAATCCTTCGACTGCGTTATGGTTTTATATTCATCAACATTGGCGTGCGAAATTTACTGTCCCGCAATGGATGGAGCTTTACTCTCATGTGAGCGGGATTGCAGTGTCCACAACGTCTTCGAAACAACCCACTCATGATACTGTGCCTGATTCATCAACATCGTCACAGCAAAACCAGACTAATCCAACTGGTCCATCGGCACCTGTAGTATTAAACGTGGGTAATACTAATTCTTCACCAAAGGCGTCATTGCAAAGTGAAGATAATGTAGCTCCACCGCCAGCACCACCATTACCAAGCGAAGGTAGTCTAGCTGCACCACCTGCCTCACCACTGCCAGCTGAGGATAACGCAGCTCCTCCGCCGCCACCACCACCGCCACCGCCACAAGGTAATGGGATGCTACCAGCCCCAGCTTTTTCGCTCGGACTAGGTTCTAAACCGCCACTGAAGAAAGAAACATTTCAGTCAAAGCTATTAAAGAGCTTGCAGTCTGCTGATAAAGTGACCCTAGAGCAGCATTTGACGGTGAAAGGTGATAGTGCGCCCTACAAACTTGTTGTGAGTTATTTTAAGGACCAAAACTGCTTTGATAATGTGGTTTTGCCAAAAATCAATCAAATAATAAAAGAGTGTTATCAACAAGGTGATAGTTATATCAAATTAGTTGAAGATGAAAGGTTATCTCATGAGCAACAATTCACAGTTGATAATTTTAATGACAAAGAACAGTACAAGGAATTTGAATATATAAACCAACCTAATTTAAGTAAGGATATTGATAAAGTTATACAGAACATATTTAACGCTAAAGCAGAGCAATTTGAAGCTCAATTCTCATTTAAGGATACCAAATTTTTTGGCTTGATTTGTAAAGAATTTTCTTTGGCCGTGACCAATCGCAATAAAGATACTTATCCAAAGCGAATAAAAGCGGCAGTAGTGGATATTGCTGTTAAATTATTAGAGGCAGATTTAAGTCTTGAAAAGTTTGATATTGGTGGATGTGCAAAAGATTTTGCTAGTTTTCTGAAAATAGATAAGGTGCCGGGCCAGCAAAAATTCTCAAATTTTTTGAATACATTAGTTAAGAAAATCAAAGTGCTTGAGCTGAGGGATATCTATCAAAAAAATGCTCAAGAATTTGGGCGCTATGTTGCTACTACTGAGTTGAGCAAATTGAAAAAACTGTTTTGTAGTAACGATTCTAATGTTGTTGTTAGTGAGGAAGAATTTAATCAATATATTTTTCCTAAGTTGGTTAAAGTTGCAAAAACTATTAGTTCAGCGCTTAACAAAAATCCGGAAGTGGATATTGAAAAAATTGACTTGGTTATTAATTCTGGGCTTCAGATTTTTAATATTTTGCAAAATAAAATTGGCAGCAAAGTTGATCAAGTGAGCTTTCAGCAATTTTTTAACAA
>CAYXLV010000167.1:0-4946 GCA_964465995.1 uncultured Coxiellaceae bacterium
GCCAGTGAAGGACTTTATTTTTTATTTACACTTTACGCAAACGTCTCCGGAATCAAAAAATTTAGCGAACATTTTATTGAGGTAAACGATACTCTTGCTTATACACTGTCAGCAATTTTTGCCGGTGGTGATCTTTTAGTTAATATTTTCAACGTATCACCAGGGCATGATGCGCGCCAAAGATGCGACCTTATAAAAACCGATAAAGAAAAAGATATTACTGCATTTGAAAAAAAACTGGGACTTCGAATGAACGCCCTTCAAGGATCAACCAATGAACTCTTAGAAAGACTAGGCAAAAAATATCAGTTTGAGCAAATTGACCATTCTGTAACGTCAAATCAACAAGGCAACCTCTATAATGAGGAAATGCCCTTATTATCGAACGCTCCTTCACGCCTATCACGGTTTCAAAATTTCTGCAAAGCTGCACTTGGCGCATTATTTTATAAGGGTTTGCCAGGCGCTTCCTTTTGGATAATGGTACTCACTGGTGCTGCTGCCGATCTTATACCATTAATTGATGGTGAGGGAATGCCAAGCTGGTACCAGCCTATCCCAGATTTTTTTAATGACAATCTAGCGGCCTTAATTCCTATAGGTTCGATGCTATATGCACTACCCGTTGTTTACTACTTTTTAATGCAGTATGAAGACAGCATGAAAGGTGGGGAAGCCATCGTTAATATTGCAAAACAAATCTTAACTCTAGCAGTTAACAACCCTGTATTAGCCACTGTAGTGACTGCACACTGGATAACAAACGGTATCTTTAGAGGGGCAGGCCTAGGTTTTATTGGGCATGACTTTACTAAATTAATGGGTGGCCGAAGACAAGACATACTAGGTGTCAGTATTACATCAACTACTGGTGGATTCTTGCAAACACTTAACTCTCGAGGACCTAAGCTGATTGACGTATATGCTGGTCCCTATCTTAAACAGCTTAAAAATCCTGAGGGCACCATCACCCCAGTGAGCTATATAGCAACACAACGTCTTTTAGTAGGATTAGAAGCCGTTGCTAGCTCATTTCCAATGCCTGCCGTCCATGGTTTTTTTGTCGGCTTACTTACCGATCACTTGGCTGGGAAAAAATTGAGTTCAGAATTTGCTATTGGTGTCGCAATCGCTGCAGGACTCGCCTATGGTGGTCTTCATTTTTACTCTAATCTGAAACTCGCAGCAATTAACCTTGACCCCCATCAGGATAAGAATCTCGATTCAACAGAATCGCAAGCTAATACAGAAAAATCTAGCTATAAATTAAGCAAACTTGCTAGATATGGTGGCAATGTACTTAGCCAAGCAGCTCGCGTTTTGATTTCATCGAATTTTTCGGTGGTATTAATGAAGTTTGGCATTAGTGATCCTAAAACTGCATTTATGATTGCATTGCTGATCAGTATTGATGGTGCCATTCCAAACTTCCAATATTTTGATAAATGTTCAGGTCAAGATATTGAAGAGTTTTCTAATGATATCATTGATAACATTACCCCTAAATTTAGCATGCTAACGGACTTATTCTGTGAGTGTCGTTTACCATTAACAAATAGTGATGTGCGATCGGGATACCAGCAAATTGGTGATGATAATAATCGTTCAAGCTTATCACTTTACAATAGCGAGTAATCAGCTGAAAAACTAAAAGCCACCTTACCCACCCGGATAGGTGGCTTTTTTTTACCTTTTTTCATACCACTACAACCAAACCTTAAGAAGACATTATCTGCGTTCTTATATTGTATTTAATGTACAAAACGATAAAATAAGAAGCATTCATTCAGAAGACTTCTCTACTCATCACTGAGTATTTCTGCTAAGGATCTGCCGAAAGTTTTGCAGCACAGGACGCATTGCATGTCTTGTGAAATTGATATTTATTTTATAGAGGTAGATAACGATGCAGCTAGAAGAAATATTCAATGATCAAAAATTTAAAGAATTACTACAACAAACAATATCATCACCTGAATTCAATCAGCTTAGGCAACAGCTTGAGCAACAGCAAAATCAAGCAAGCTCAAACCAAGGCCAAACACCTTCTGCACAAACCGAGCAGATCGCTATCGCTAAAGAGTTACTTAACAAAAATAAAAACTTTTCTAGCAATACCAGCACACTGCTACTCAAGGAAGCTGCTAAACGCATCAATTACCCGCAATGGACTTATCGCTCTTATGTTGGGCTCAGCTATTTAACGTCTATATTACCCAATTTAGTTTCACTTGATTTTGGAAAGCTAACGGTTTTTGCAATTTACTTTATTTTACCTATGCACCCGCGCTTACCGTCAGGTAAACATCTTAATCAATTAGATGTTAGCAACTATCCAAACAACATCAGCATCTCTGGTAATTTAGTCGCAAGCGCAAGCTTTTTATTTTTGGCAACACCCTTAATTTATTACTATCTAACAGAGTCTTTTAATTACTGGACATCTTATATCACCGATGAGCCCAGCCCTCAGTTAATAGAAATCACCTCGTTTTTCTTTAATTTATTAGCCAGTAAAGCCGGCGCTGAAATAGTCAAATACTGTCTACCACTCTGTCAGGCGATTGGCACTGAGCTGGCCCCACCGACGGAAAAAGCAGTGACTATTGCTACACCCTATGTAAAATCAGCTGTCAACCAAACTACGCCCTATATAAAGTCAGCATTTACAAATTCAATAGCAGTGGCTAAGCAGGCGCTTGTCACCACTAAAGCACATGTCTTAATGGGTACAGCTCCCATCTTGGAATTTTTGCAAGTGCAACAACTTTACCAGGCATGGGCAATATGGAGCCAAAATAGTAAAAGAGAATTTCAACATAGCAAAACTCGTTTACGATACGCTAATAAAAAACAAGAACCGATTAAGGTTATTAAAAAACTCGCTAGTTTACTGAACACTAGCAAGCTAGAAGACCTTGGTGCTCTTATTGAGCTAATTAACAACGTTGAACAAAACCAAAAAGATGCCAAACTGCTTGGGATCAAAATTAATGATTATTTTACTCCTTCATTACTTTTACAAAAGCATGGCAATGAATTGCTGGCCAAAATCAATCCGCATATAACAGCCAATTATGAAATAGAATTTAAGCAACAAGAGTTAATGAACACTATTAAAGAGCTCAAACAACAAAAAGAGCAGGCTGAAAACGATGTAAAAATTCCAGTGGAATTACAAGAGGAAAAACAGCGGTTAGAAAAGCTCACAAAAGATAAACAACTCCAGCATCAAGAAATTTGCAAACGTATTAAAAAATTAGAAGAGACCAAGAAAACACTAGAATTTAGCAACAACCTTGGCAAGTCTCTACAAGGTAACGAGTTCCAGAATTTATTTGCAGCTTTATCAAAAGACGCACCGGCAAATAACAACCCCTTTGGTCACTTGATGACTAATCTTCAGCAAACCGTTACAGAAGGACAACAAAAAAAACAGACAGAATTGACAAAAGTAAATCAGGATTTAAAAAATTTATGTGAGAAAAAATCTACTGTTGAGCAAACCAAACAGCAAATTCAAGAAAAGCTAAGATTGGCGAATGAACAAATAGCAGCTGTTTATCAATCAGCTAGTAGTGGACTTTGCAAAGAAATTGAGAAACAGGAACAGCTGTTAAAAGAGAAGCAAGCATCTCAAGACAGTCAACCTGATTTAACCTTGGATATTTTAACTTACACTATTGAATACCTTATCGAGTATTTTAATGATAATAAATTGCCATTCGTCGAAAAGTGCTCTTTAGATAAGAGCCAACACCTTACTGAAAAACTTGAGCAACTCTCCAAAGCACTCATCATTATCAAAAACAAATTATTTAAAGAATTCAACACCGCTATAAAAATAGATACCCAACTGCAAAGTGAGCCGATTAAAGATATAGCTTTTGGTAAGGACCGAGGGCTTGTTGGCAATAAGCTGCAAAAATTATCTAAGTTATTGGTAAAAACATGCGAGCTTATTGACTGCACTGAACTTGAATTATCGATCTGTCATTTCACAATTGAAGAGCGTCTGAGTGAGCAGGCTAATTATACTAACCTTTCTAATGAAGCCGATCAAATCTATGACCGTGCTGATGAGCACCTCACTTATGACTGTGCTGATGAGCACCTCACTAACGCCTTGCAACTATTGCTCAACGCATTAGTTTGCACCAATAGCCAAAACTGGAACTTTGCTTGGAAAACCTATCTAAAATATGTCAGTCAAACTGATTCAAGGGAACAAGATGAGTGGCAGCAAACATATAAAACAGCCACTTTACATAAGAAAGATAATCCATTAATAGCATATGCCTATTTTAGAAACACCATTTATCTTATCGATGATTTATTCAAAATCTACAAAGCATCACAAAGTAATAACAAAGTCCTAGAGAAAGTTGATACTCATACCAAAAACCAAATCAAACGACACAACGTCACTTTAAAGCATATGCTAGAAAACGAAGCCACAATTGGCAAAGACCTGCAAAGTCATCTAGCGCGCTCGCACTACAATTGCGCAAATATGCTGCACAATATCAGCAAGCAAATCAGCAATCCTGTTTATAAGTTTTATATACTGCAGCGTGCTAAAGCGCATATGCAAACAGCAATTGCGAGTGGCAAAGATATTATGGTTGGCGTAAGAAAATTATCTGAGGTTGCCAGCCAATCAATAGAATCTATTCTGGACGATATCAAAAAACTACCACAACCGATCCGAGATACGATTGCACCGTCAGATAAGACCTCCTTTAACTTGAAATATTAAAGGCTAAAAGCTCTCGTCGTCTTGCGAGAAAGCGCGGGATCCATAAAATCATTCCTAGATTGCGCGAGCAAGTCGCGCAATGACGGCGATCTCACCAGAGCTCTCGTCATGACGGCGATCTCACCAGAGCTCTCGTCATCAACTATGTTGTGATGATACTAGATTCATTAATAAAATCTCTAATTTT
>CAYXLV010000168.1:0-4945 GCA_964465995.1 uncultured Coxiellaceae bacterium
GCCTAATGTAGAGCGAGTGGTGAATTCATTGCCGCAAGCGCAAGTGACTTTCATGGCTTCATATTTAGGGTGAATTTTGTGTTGCATCGATTTTCCTCGGCCGATTGCTCTAAAAACGGCAGACTATATCTTAGAAAGTTCTGTTTAGCAAGCGGCCTTGCGCGGTTCCCGTAAAGACGAACATTTAGCCCAAAATGTAATATTTTTAAGCAACGGTTTAGCAGTGGGATGTTCGCAAAGAGATGTGATAAACTTTGCCGCGTTTGCTCACTTGGAATGGATAAATGGAATCAACAATCGAGTCAACCCTTAAACGCCAGTTGGTGATGATACTGCCTTGGGTTATCTGCATTCTTGCAGCAATTTTTTATTTATATGAGTTTGTATTACGTGTCTCGCCAAGTGTGATGTCACATGAATTAATGAGCACCTATCATCTTAGTGCTAAGTCTTATGGTAATTTAACCGCTTCTTATTATTACATCTATGCACCCATGCAAATTGTGGTGGGTTTATTAATTGATCGCTATGGACCGCGACGTTTGTTAACCGTTGCCGCTCTTGCCAGCAGTTTGGGCATTTATTTCTTTGCCAGCACGCAATATTTAGTCGTTGCTGAAATTGGTCGTATTATGGTTGGCCTTGGTGCCGCGTTTGCTTTTGTTGGTGTTTTAAAGTTAGCAACGATTTGGTTACCGCGTCAGCGTTTTGCCTTATTCGTTGGAATTACGGTAGCGCTTGGTATGTTGGGTGCGGTAGCTGGAGATTTCGTTTTAACGGAATTGGTGATCACTCAAGGTTGGAAATTAGCTTGTTATGCAGTTGCCTGCTGCGGTGTGCTTTTAACCGCATTAATTTTTCTTTTTGTGCGCGATCGCAATGAGCGCGCTAAAAAAAGCCCGGCTAAAGGAAAGGAAGAGGCAAAACCAGATTTTAGAACAGTATTATTAGGGATGGCGCATTTAATTCGTCATCCGCAAATTTGGATTAATGGTGTTATTGGTTGTTTAATGTATTTACCGATTGCCGGGTTTGCCGAGTCTTGGCAAATTCCTTATTTAGTACAAACTGCTGACTTTACCAAAACGGAAGCAGCGACGGCTGCTTCGATGGTGTTTTTAGGTTGGGCGGTTGGCAGTCCGTTAATGGGTTGGTTATCTGATTTAATGCAGCAACGGCGTTTACCGATTACCGTTGGTGCTGCTGGCGCGGCTGTTTGTATTTCTTACGTTATTTATGTGCCAAACATTAGTCATACATTGTTATATTGCATGTTATTTTTATTTGGCATTTTCACCAGCGTGCAAATTATCGCCTTTCCAATTAGTCGCGAAATTACTTCTTCAAAATTATCAGGCACGGCTTTTGCCTTGACGAATACGATTATTATGTTGGCGGGACTATCGGTTTATATTGTCGGTGTGATTTTAGATAACGTTTGGCATGGTCATGTGATTAATAATATTCCATCTTACTCGCTGGGTGATTACCAAGTCGCTTTTTCCATTATTCCATTGTGTTTAATCGCAGTGGTATTTTTATCGTTCTTTTTACGTGAAACTTATTGCAGACAAGTAGACTAAATGACACAACGAATTCAGCTTATCAAAGATAAATTAACCGCCGTCTTACATCCTACGCAATTACAGGTCATCGATGACAGCGCCAAACATATTGGTCACGCTGGCGCAAAAGACGGTCGCGGCCATTTTAAAGTTATCATCGTGAGTGATGATTTTATCGGTAAAAGTGCGATCAAACGACATCAAATGGTTTATCAAGCGCTGGGTGGTTTAATGCAAACTGATATTCATGCCTTACAAATTGAAGCCAAAACGGTGGCGGAAATGGCCAGTGCTACATTCTAGCGTTAATTCATTACTCAAAAAAATACGATTCTTATTGGTATGTGTTTTTAATAAATCATTTTTACTAAGTAGTTTATTTCCATTTTATCCCAGATTGATGTAAGCGTTTCTTGCTAAAGCTGTAAGCAAATGCTTACAAATCCTGCGCAGCAAACGGTAATTTCTTGAGCAGGCTAGCTAGTTTAATGATTTTGAATGATAAATCAGCTTATTTTTTTGCTTATTTTGCTCTCCATTTGCTGGTTATTTTTTTCTTTAAAAAGACTTTTTTTGCGTCTTTTGCATGAGGTTTTAATTCTCTAGAATCCCCCTGTCATTTTTTTTAAATTAACGAAAAGATAAGGAGAAGAATCGTGGGAATGATCGATATGCCATCAAATCGTCAAATTAAACCGTTTAATGAAGCCGCACAAAAAGAAAAGTTTTTTAAAATATCAGCCCAAAATAACTTTTATGGATCACTTGATCGAATTAAAAAACAATTGCTTGGTGAGATGCCAGGTTTTCCTAAGCCAGCGCCAAAACCTTTAAAAAATGTCAACTTGTTTGCCTTACAGCAGTCCAGTAATCCACCGGCTTATCCGTATTTTAAAGAACTGATGCGCGCGGTTGAAGATTGCGATGCAGAATTATTTAAGGTTTTGCTAGGTCCACCGATGGTGCAAGTGAAGCAAACATATCAGCACCGGCTGGATGAGGTTGCGTTGGGTTATGAAGATATTTTGTATGAGCTTGATGCTTACCATGAGGTTTATCAAACGCTCAGTTTTTTTATTTTTCGGTTAGTTGTTGGTGATTTAGTGTCACGTTATGGGTCGTTAGCAGAAAAGCCTGAGCATTTGCATGTTGAAATAAATGAGCTCGAGGAGTTATCGTTATTTGATTATCAGAAGCGTCTTGTTTCATCCGAAGGGCCAACGTATTTAAAAGCTTTCTTAAAGCAAATTGATAGTAATGATTGGCTTGATTTTTTAAAGGGTATGGCGTATTCAAAACTAAAAATAAGCAAGCCAACAAAACAGCAGTTTGAGGAGTTGCTCAATCAATTATTAAAATCAAAACAATTTGTTGTTGCTGAAGAAGGTATCGTTGAGCTTGATGAGGTTAATCTCAAAGAAGGCAAGGCTGAGAAAGAAGAAGCATTACCGTATGATCAACTTGAGGTGCAAATTCGCTCTCAAGAAAAGCCAAAAACGTTTGAGCACTACAGGCCAACATATTGGCGAGTTTTGGTTAAGAACTATTTGCTTGAAAAATCATCAGTGCTGACTTATTGGGAAGAATTGTTGTACCACCTTAGAGAGCGCATCGAGCAAACAGTGGCACGAGCGAATAAAAAAGTGTTTTCCTATGTGTCGACTCAAAAAAACTATTTACAAGATCGCCAATATTGGCTCAAGAAATATAAGCAAGATGCGACGAAATATTTAAAGGAAAATATACAGAAAAAAAGTGCGTTGGATAAGTTTGATCCTGCTGGTGCTGAGCAGATGGTTGAAGCTATTTTGCGGAGTAAGATTGGTGAGATGCCGTTGAGCTTATGGGGTGATGATTTAAATGGTGCACTGTTGAAGCTGATCAAGCGATATCCAGTCAACCAGCTCCCTAGTGCATCAGATTCTTTATTTTTGTCACTGTTACGAAGAGGTTATTCTGGGGAAGATTTATTAGCTACGCTGCAATTGAAATCCATTATCAGTTGGCCGATTGTTAGGCACTATGCTGCATCTTTGTCTTTACCAAAAGGTGCGTGTAGTTCTTTTCGTGATGATTTGGTTAAGAATTTTTGTATTGATTATACTCAATTAAACTTTTTTATGGGGTTAATCACTAAGCGACGACCTGTTCAAGAAGATCGCAATCGAAGAGACTATATCGTTGGGCTAATAAATAACTTGCATAAAGGTGAAGCTGCTGTGGCAGAATTCCTTATAGGGTCCATGCAAACGTTTGAGAAAGAATCCTCATCTATGCAACGTTTTATATTAGATATTGTGAAAGCATTTTCCCAGCAGTTTGACTCAGGTCTGATGGAGTTTATCAAGCAACTTGATCCGAGGCTTCAAAAATTGATATCAACTAAGCAGAACAAAGAACTAGCACTGGCAGGGGGGAGTTTAAGTTGGTTAAGTCTTGATCTTTAAAGTCGGCCCAATAACGAAGCTGTGGGCAATTGCTTGCCTGTATTATAAAATCAAAATGTTTGGAAAGCTAAGGTAGCGCTTAATCTTCAAAGGGAGAATGTGATGAAAGCAAAAAAAAATAGATTTGACGAGGAAATTTTGAATAATGAAGAGGTAAAGTTTCTTCGTGATTCATTCAAAGATTGGCATCTATTAGCAGTCAATAGGCCTCAAACATATTATGAAATACTGGGTGTTTCCCCTCAAGCACAAATTCAAGAAATCACAAAAGCATATAGGGAGCTTTCATTAAAAGTACACCCAGATAAAAACCAGTCCAGTGAAGAGAGTAGTGAGAAATTTAAGGTTTTGAGTGAAGCTTACGAATCTTTGATGGATCCAGTTAAGAGAAGTAATTACGACAGTGAGCTAAAATCAGAAAAAGTTTTTGATTTTTCTGTGCTGATTGAAGAGCTTTATTCGGCTCTGCATTTTAGTGTGGCAAGAGTGCCAACACAAGAGGAAAGAAAAAGAGGGCAACGCTTTAGAGATATTGAAGATTTCAATAACAAGCAATTCTACCACTATGCTGATTTAGGGCTTGCAGAACAATTTTTATTACAGATGGCAATCGACTTACGTGTTGATGAATATTATAAAACAAATATAAGACAAACCCTGCCGGGCAACATCGCTTATAGCATTTATTTTGAGGACGACCTAGAAAGAGAAACCCTTAACCCATCAGAAGTCAAATCTGCATTTGCAGAAGAAAAAACCACCCCAACAAAAGCGCTAGATAAACTGAAACAAAATCCAGATGCCATTTGCTTTGACCGTATCGAGCTAAAATGGAAAATCTTAAAAGCTTTCGCCGAACAATACCAAGAAGATGATAAAAAAGATTTAACCCAATTTCGCCATTGCGTTCAGTTTGTGTGTGGTGAGGTATTT
>CAYXLV010000169.1:0-4903 GCA_964465995.1 uncultured Coxiellaceae bacterium
CTTCTCAATCTTCATCGGCCGTTCCTCTCATCATAGCTAAAGCAAAATCTAATTGTGTTGCATATTTAGATAAGAAAAATGATGACTTGAAGTATTTGCATGCTCAAAAAAAACAGATTGCCGAAAATCTTGCGGCGTGTCATTTGCTGGGGTTTCGTGCACGTGAAGAGCTCGGCTTATTAAGCTCGCAACTGCAGCGCTATAATGGCTTGAATGTTTTGTCGCAATCAACACCGGTTTGGGCGGTTTTTAGTGGCGATTTTTTAAATGCGTTTAAAAAAATTAATTGGCAACTTGCGTGGAAATTAAGCGGTTTTAAAAATCTGACAGTGTGGTCAGAGTGGTTGGTGATGCTTATATTCCTCGGTGTGGGGGTGGGTTTTTCATTGTTTATTCGCCAGCAATGTGTGCGGTGGTTGGAGGCTTGTGAGGATACGCACCGTTTGGGGGTGGCGTTTATTGCAATGATTAAAGTTTTTGTATTGCCATTATTGCTGCTGACGATTGCTAGTTTTTATTTATCTTATGTTTATTTTGGGGTTGATCCAAATCCGACGCTTGAGTTAGTGAGTTATGCCTTTTTGTTTTTTGTGTTAGTGATGAGTGGCCTGCGCTTTTTATTGAATCCGCCAACCCCGGCGACAAGTCCGTTGGTTAGATCTGCTGCAGATGGGAAGGCGCTTTATCGACGTGCTTTTTACTTGAGTTTGTTGCTGACCATTGGTGTTGCAGTGGGTTTTGTATTTCGTGAGCAAGAATTATCGCCGCAGCTTGTTGAGATTGCGCGTACTTTATTTGTCACTTTACTGGGTTTGAGTTTGGTTTGGGTGCTTTGGTTGGCCACTAAGTTGCCGATAGTGGCACGGATTGGTGGTTTAGCGCCAGCACTGATTAAGGCGCTGTTGAGTATCTTGTTGGTGGTTGTGTTGTTGGCTGAATATATTGGCTACCATAGCTTGGCGGTTTTTATTATTCAGGGTGTCTTGTTAACCTTTATTTTTCTTTTTGTATTGCGCTTTGCAATTGAGCTGACAGAATATACTTTTGGTCATCTAGATGGAAATCAATATTATTTATCACAACGTCTACGTTACTATCTTGGTGTAAAACCGCATCGACATTTGTCTGAGTTATATATCTTAAAATTTGGTATTTATGCTGTTTTTTTATCTTTGCTTGTCTATGGCTTGTTGTGGTCGTGGGGGATGACGATTGATAAGTTGGATTTTTTATATGAGCAGTTTTTTACAGGAGTTGAATTGGCGGGGGTTAAGTTATACCCGTTGAATATTATTATTGCTATTTTTATTTTTGCCATCATTAGTTTAACGTTTCGTTGGTTTGCTGCAAAAATAGAGCGCCGACATTCACCGCGTAAAGAAAAAGATATGCAAAATGCGATGGCATCTATTCTTGGTTATATTGGATTTGCGATAGCGTTGCTGGTGAGTTTGTTGGTGGCTGGGGTTAACTTTACCGGTTTAGCCATTATTGCTGGTGCTTTATCCGTGGGTATTGGTTTAGGTTTGCAAGGCATTGTAAATAATTTTGTGTCGGGTTTAATTTTGTTGATTGAAAAACCTATTAAGCCGGGTGATCGGGTAATCGTTGGAGAGACAGAAGGTTTTGTAAAAAAAATACGAATACGTTCGACTCAAATTACCACCTTGTCTAAAGAAGATGTCATGGTGCCAAACTCGGACTTGGTGACTGAGCAAGTGACAAACTACATGTTTCGTGATCGTTTTTGGCGGGTAACTTGTAAAGTGGGCGTCGCTTATGGCAGTGATATTGAGCGGGTAAAAAATGTATTAATGGAAGTTGCTGAGCAGCATCCTGATGTGGTTAAAGAAGAGCCGAATGAGCCAAGGATTTTATTTACGGTCTTTGGTGATAGTAGTTTGCAGTTTGAATTGTGGTGCATTATTAAAGATGTGAATAAGAAGTATCAAGTGACCAGTGAGCTTAATTTTGCAATCAATGAGGCGTTTAAACAAAACCAAATTGTTATTGCCTTTCCGCAGCGTGATTTACATATTAAGGGTTTTCATCCGGAAGAGACTAAATCTTAAAGTGAATATAGCTCAAGAGCTTCTTTCTTTTTAATGGTGCCTTGACTGTAGGAGTGGGCGGGATCGACCAGTGCAAATTTTTTTAAGGCTTGTCGACCAAGCAGCATTCGAAATTTCAGTGGGTCGCGATTAGATAGCGTGATTTCAATGTCAAAAAGTAAATTACCAATCTTGATGGGTGTTGCAATAACATAACGGCGTTCGCTGTGACCATTGGAGCTCATGATTTTGCGTTCATCGACAATCAATGCAGTGCAACGTCGGACTAGGTCTAAGTGGCCTTGAAGAGGGTGAATAGAAAAACGCACGTATTTTTTATCTTTGCGGTGAAAGGTTTCGATATCAAAAGCATGTAAGGCCGAGGTATCAGCGCCGGTGTCAATTTTTACTTTGACAGCGGGTAGTCCCAACTTTGGTAGTGCGCACCACTCACGCCAACCAATGATCACTTTGTTGTGGGGTGGGTGTTTATGAGTTTGCATAAGGTTTATCCTTGATAGCGACTTTTGGGACCGATGGGCTTAGCGTGTTTTTCAATATGGGCAATAATCATGCTGGCAATATCTTTTTGAGTGGCGGTTTCGATGCCTTCTAAACCGGGAGTTGAGTTGACCTCCATAACTAGTGGTCCACGGTTGGAGCGTAAAATATCAACGCCGGCTAAATGTAATCCCATGACTTTGGCGGCGCGAATCGCTGTCTCGCGCTCTTCTTTGCTGATTTTGACAACTTCGGCGCTGCCGCCACGGTGGATGTTGGAGCGAAATTCGCCGGGCTCTGCTTTGCGTTGCATGGCAGCGATGACTTTATCGCCTAACACTAAACAGCGAATATCAATGCCCGCTGCCTCTTTAATAAATTCTTGCACGATGATGTTAGCATTAATACCCATCATGGCTTGGATGACGCTTTCTGCAGCTTTATGCGTTTCTGCAAGGACAACACCAACACCTTGTGTGCCTTCGATGAGTTTAATAACCAGGGGTGGGCCGCCGACGATGTTGATGAGTCCATTAATATCGTTGGTGGAGTGCGCAAAGCCGGTAACAGGCATATCAATGCCTTTCATAGCAAAAATTTGCTGGGAGCGGAGTTTGTCTCTGGAGCGAGTGATGGCGATGGATGAATTGATGCAGTAGTGTTTCATGGCTTCGAGTTGCCTGACAACGGCGGTGCCGTAAAAGGTTTTTTTCGCGCCAATGCGTGGAATAACAGCATCAAATCTATCAAGTTTTTCGCCACGATAATGGATGGTGGGTTTGCGTGAGGTGATGTTCATATAACAGCGGAGATAATTAATGACTTTAACTTCATGGCCGCGTTTTATGGCGGCTTCTTTTAAGCGACTAGTAGAGTAAAGATTTTCATTCCTTGAAAGAATAGCGATTTTCACAGACAACTCCCTAACATTTAAATGTTATTGTAGCCACGAAGTGGTGCACAATTCAATGAAGTGCCTTATTGGGCAAGCGCTGCTTTTTGAGCGGCTAAGATATCTTGAATGCCTTTTTTGGCCAGGCTGAGTAATTGCTGAAACTCTGTTTCATGAAATGCATCACCTTCGGCGGTACCTTGGATTTCAATAAATGCACCGCTATCAGTCATGACGATGTTCATATCTGTGTGGGCGTTAGAGTCTTCGGCGTAGTCTAAATCTAGGACAGGTGTGCCGTTATAAATGCCGACTGATACAGCTGCGATCATGTGTTTGAGCGGGTCATTGAGCAGTAGTTTGCGGCGTTGCATGCTGCGTAATGCATCAACAACAGCAACGCAAGCGCCGCTGATAGCAGCAGTGCGCGTGCCACCGTCAGCTTGAATAACATCGCAGTCAACCGTTATGGTGTAATTGCCGAGTTTTTTTAGGTCGATCGCGGCGCGTAGTGAGCGACCAATCAAGCGTTGAATTTCAACAGTGCGGCCGCCTTGTTTGCCGCGAGCAGCTTCGCGGTTCATGCGTTCGTTGGTGGATCTCGGTAACATGCCGTATTCGGCGGTGAGCCAGCCTTGTGAGCTATCTCTTAAAAAACGAGGAACGCCTTCATCGACGCTGGCGGTGCAGATGACTTTGGTGTTACCAAAACTGACCAGTACTGACCCTTCTGCGTGGCAGGTGAATTCTCGGTGAAAGTGAATGGGGCGGCATTGATCAGCGGCGCGATGGCTTGGACGCATAGGGAACCTCGTTACTGTTGAATGGGGCGCTATCATATAATGATTGTATGCAAATTCCTAGCAGCGTTACTGGTTTATTTGTTTGTAAATGCACAGGCGAGCGGTTATGATTCACTCTCATTTTTATCTGTCTGTTAATTGGGAGTGGTGTGAATGATTGCGAGTATGACCGCATTTTCACGTAAAACCGCAGAAGATCAGTTTGGTACTTTTGCTTGGGAAATACGTTCCGTTAATCATCGTTATTTAGAAATTTCAGTGAAGCTTCCAGAAGCATTACGTGTCCTTGAAAAAGCAGCCCGTGATTTAATTAGCACGCGATTAAAACGTGGCAAAGTTGAGGCAACCTTAAAATACAAACCAGGTGAGACAGTTCCATTTGATTTTGAAGTGAATGAAACATTGCTGAAAAAATTGGCTGATGCAAGTCAAACCATTTCGCATTATTTTCCACAAGCTCAGGCAAACGTGACCGATCTTTTAAATTGGCAAGGTGTGTTGCAGATTAAAGAAATGCAGACTGAGCAATTAAATCAAACGGCGCTTAATTTATTAGAGTTGGCATTGGATGATATGGTGTTAATGCGTCAGCGTGAAGGCGAGGGTTTAAAGGATTTTTTACAGGGTCGTTTGCAGGATATGCAAACCCATATGGG
>CAYXLV010000170.1:0-4857 GCA_964465995.1 uncultured Coxiellaceae bacterium
CATCGGTTTCAATCAATATTCGATCCAAAGGCACTTTAGCCGCCACTTCTGCGACATTTTTGGCATTTTTAAAAGTCACAATGCCTGAAAAAGAAATATAAAAACCTAGCGCCATTGCCTCTTGTGCCATTTCCCAAGATTCCGTAAAACAATGCATAACGCCGCCAACTTCGCTGGCTTTTTCTTCACGCAAAATAGCGATGGTATCTTGGTGCGCACTGCGGCTGTGAATAATAAGTGGTTTTTGCACTTGGTGTGCAGCTTGAATATGCGTTCGAAAACGCTCACGCATGTTGTCTAAACCTGATTCATTGTAATAATAATCCAAACCCGTCTCGCCAATCGCCACCACTTTTGCTTGGCTTGCCAACGCGACCAATTCCGCCACCGTCGGTTCTTTTGCGACGGTTTCACTGGGATGCAAACCAATGCTGGCTGTCACATTGGGATATTGATTTGCAATTGTCACCGCTTGATCAGCGTGCTCTATATCAACACCAACACAAACAATATGTTTAACGCCGGCATCTTCAGCGGTTTTTAGTAAGGCTGTTAAGTCATTATCAAACGCAGTTAAATCCAGCATTTGTAAATGGCAATGGGTATCAACATAAGTTGTCATGATTGTAAATGACTCCACTCGATAAAAAGATTTTCCAGTAATAGCTGAATATTAACGTTTGCAGAACCACTCTCTAATTGCTGTGCTTTTTGCAGCTGACTCAGCCAAGCTTGCACTGGAATTTTTGGAAGTTTATGCACAAGCTGGCGCAGTGGCGTCACACAGTCTTGGTTGGTTAAATAGGCATCATGCACGCCCAGCTGCAAGCGGATTAAATCTGCAAGAATGGTATAAGTCGCGTGTAACAATAACCAAGTATCTTGCTTTAACCAGTCTGCTACAGGTGCAATAGGATCGGCTTGCTGTGTTTGCACCGCAATTAAATGCTTTAAAACACTATTGCGCAATTCCAAATAATTATTTTCAGATAAATACACGGCATGTAAAGGCGCATATTCAGCCATTCTTAACAACAACGCCGCATCATTATCGCTTGCTAAACGCGCTTGCAACCACTCCAATGTGGTTTGACCGCCCGTGCCGGTAAAATAAATTTTTTGGCAACGGCTAATAATAGTGGCTGGTAATAAATTATCTTGCTGACTGACTAACATAATCACCACATCGCCCGGTGGTTCTTCCAGAGTTTTTAATAAGGCATTTGCTGCGGCGCGATTCATTTGTTCAGCTGGATATAAAACTGCAACCTGATAGCCTGCTTGCTGAGCGGTAGTATTGAGCTTTTCAGTCAGACGACGCACTTGATCAACTTTAATTGTCGTGCTTTTTTCTTCAGGCGTGACAATAAATAAATCAGGATGACAACCGGTTTTAATTAAGTGACAACTGCGACACTGCTCACAAGCTTGATCAGTTGCCGTGGCTTCACAAAGTAAAGTGGCTGCCAAGGTTTTTGCAAAATCAAATTGTCCTAAACCATTTGGTCCGTTGAGTAATAAAGCATGCGGCAAGCGTTGTTGTTGATATTGCCCAATCACATCTTGCCATTGCTGTTGTTGCCAAGGGTATATATTCATGCCACGTTGTGTCTGTTAATAAAGGTGTCGATCACCGTTTTAATTTGCTGCTCCACCTGTTGGATTTCTTTATCCGCATTGATGATGCAAAAACGCTCGGGAAATTTTTCCGCACGTTGCAAATAACGCTGCCGCACTCGTTCAAAAAATCCGACCCCTTCTTTCTCGATGCGATCCTTCACACCGCGTTTTTTAATGCGGCCAATGCCGGTAGCGACTGGCGCATCTAATAATAACGTTAAATCCGGCGCTAAATCACCGACCACCCATTGGGTTAATTCGGTGATATGTTTAGTGGAAACGCCGCGGCCGCCACCTTGATACGCGTAACTGGCATCCACAAAGCGATCCGCAATCACCCATTGACCACGCTGCAATGCTGGTAAAATAATTTGCGCAATGTTTTGCGCGCGGGCAGCGAAAAATAATAAGAGCTCGGTGTCTGGTGACATAAATTCTTCGTAATCGCCTAATAAAATTTGGCGTACATCTTCTGCAATCGGTGTGCCACCAGGTTCGCGAGTAACCACGTATTTAATGCCGACGGCATCAAGTTGATTTTGTATATACGCCATAGCCGTGCTTTTGCCGACGCCTTCAACGCCTTCAAGTGAAATAAAACGCCCTTTATTTAACATTTTTCGTTTCCTCTTAGTGTTAATGCGACCTTTGCATGGCAGCCAGCATCGGCACATTCCTAAGCGTTGGCACTGCATGGGTTGATTGCTGTTGTAACTTTTCGCGCACCTGTCCAACTTCACGCGCATTACGTAATTCACGTACTGCTTTTAAATGTTGGCGATAGGTTTCTGAAAACTGATGACTACCATCGCCGCGGGCGACGTAAAATAAATAGCGGTTATTCATTGCTGGATGCAATGCGGCGATAATTGATGCGCCGCTAGGGTTATCAATTGGTGTGGGTGGCAGGCCATAGCGTTGATAAGTGTTGTAGGGGTTTTTAGCTTGCAAATCTCGCTTGGTGATTGGCGTGCTGTAGGGTTTACCGAGGCCATATAATACAGTTGGATCAATTTGCAAACGCATACGTTTGTTAAGCCGCCGCAAAATCACACCAGCAATCAATGGACGTTCGTTATCGAGTGCAGTTTCTTTTTCAATTAATGACGCCACAATTAATGCTTGATATGGGCTTTTATATGGTAAGCCTGTCGCGCGCTGTGGCCATTGTTGGTTTAGAAAGTTTTGCATTTTTTGATAGGCTTGACGCAAAATATCCAGGTCACTGGTGCGCCAAGTGAATTGATATGTATCAGGAAAAAATCGCCCCTCGGGATGCTGGCCAGGATGTCCTAAGGCTTGCATTATTTTAGCGTTGCTTAAATCTTTCGTGTCGTGTTGCAAATCTTTTTCAGCCGCCAAGGCGAGTTTAATATCGGCAAAGGTCCAACCTTCGACAAACACCACTTTGTGCAAGACCATGCCATTGCTGGTGCTAAGATTTTTTAACAATTCAATAGGCGTCATGCCGGCTGATATCCAGTATTCACCATAACGAATTTGACTAGAAATGCCGGTTATGCGTGCGTAAAAAATAAATAGATCGGGGTGTTTTAATAAGCCACGTTGATAAAGATGACGCGCAATTTGACTCACGCCGGAGCCTGGAGGGACTTTAATAGTTTCCGATGGTGCGTTGTTGATTAAAGTTGTGTGGAATAATTCGAGATAGAGATAGACAGACCAAAATAGCAAACCCAGTAAAAGTACCAGTAATCCATAACTGATTTTTTTTGCTAGCGAAATCATGCCGATAGCTTACCACAATCATGTTGGTGATTCGAAGAAATACTGAGTCTATTCGTATTTTTTAAAAACAATACTGCCATTTGTTCCACCAAAGCCAAAAGAGTTAGACAAAACCACATCTATTTTCATGGGTTGAGCTTTATTGGGAACATAATTGAGATCAAATCCTTCATCAGGCTGACTAAGGTTAATGGTTGGTGGCGCAATTTGATCGCGAATGGCTAACACTGAAAAAATAGATTCAACAGCTCCGGCGGCACCCAGTAGGTGACCAGTCATGGATTTTGTTGAGCTAACCGCAACTTGCTTAGCATGTTCGCCAAAAACATGCTTAATGGCTGCGGTTTCCATGCTGTCATTAAGCTTGGTTGAAGTACCGTGCGCATTGATATATTGCACATCTTGCGGCTGAATGTCAGCGTCGCGCAATGCATTTTGAATACAAGCAATGGCGCCCTCACCGTTAGGTTCTGGTGACGTCATGTGGTAAGCATCACCACTCATTCCAAAACCAATCACTTCCGCATAAATTTTTGCGCCGCGTGCTTTGGCATGCTCCAACTCTTCCAACACCAAAATACCTGCACCCTCACCTAAAACAAAGCCATCACGGTCTTTATCGAAAGGACGGCTGGCTTGTTCTGGGTGGTCATTATTCATCGACAACGCACGAGCTGCATTAAAGCCACCGATGCCTAGCGCATCTGTCGCCATTTCCGCACCACCAGCCAGCATGACATCCGCATCACCATAATCGATCATGCGCGCAGCTGTACCAATATTGTGCAAGCCAGTTGTACAAGCTGTAACGATGGAAATATTTGGGCCTTTGAAATTGTGCTTCATGGATGGGTAACCCGCCGCCATATTAATGATAGCGCCAGGTATAAAAAAGGGAGAAATTCTACGCGAACCAGAATGATACAGCGCGTGGTAATTTTTTTGTATCCAAGGTAAACCACCAATACCCGAACCAATCGCAACACCACAACGTGGCGCTAGCGCATCAGTGACTTCTAAACCGGAATCAACAACTGCTTGGCGGGCCGCCTCAGCAGCGTATTGGACAAACATATCTAAACGACGTTCTTCTTTCGAAGTTAGCGCTAGACTAGGATCAAAGTCTTTTACTCTAGCGCCAATTTTAGTGGCTATGTCAGCAAGTACACCTTCGGGTAACAACGCATCAATCTCATTTTCAGAGAGATCAACCATCGTTACACCACTCTTACCCTGAATGACAGCTTCCCAAGCAGTAGCTACTGTACTACCGACCGGGGAAACGATACCCATTCCGGTTATCACAACACGCCGTTTAGCCACGGTTTACCCCTTTGCGGAAATAGATTTGTTTTTAAGATTCTTGACCAGCTTTGATTCTTTCTTCGATAAAATCAATTGCTTGCTGGATGGTTGTAATTTTTTCTGCTTCTTCGTCTTGAATTTCAATTTCGAATTCTTCTTCTAAAGCCATTACTAATTCAACAG
>CAYXLV010000171.1:0-4844 GCA_964465995.1 uncultured Coxiellaceae bacterium
TCAAAAAATGTAGTGCGTTTGCCCTAGGCTGACCTCATGGCTGCGTATATCTTAACGGATCTGAATTTAACCTTAAAGGGATATTCAACTTTATCTCGATGCTTTGTGCAATCAATGGCCAAAGCGACTAATTTGAGCAGCAAAAAAGAGTTGTCCATGATGGCATGTGGTGCGTTTTCAACTAATTTGTTTAGAACGTGGCGCTCAAGTTACAAGGAGTGGGAAAAAAGGAATATCTGTTAAGACGAATAGCTCCTGGCGTATCTGTGGCGCCGAAGTAGCTAGAGCGTGCTTGCCTTTGGCGCCAAGATAGCTTTGCGTGGTGTTATTATTGGCGATTAGAAAGATGCTTGATAATCGCGCATAAAAATATATGTAAATGTAAAATTAATGGATGGAAAATTATCAGGCTTATTGGCATGAATAAAAATTAGTGACTGCGCAAAGATGTATTGACTATTTATTTTTTATTTAGATAATAAAGCTTACCAATCATATGCGCACTAATTGGGTTAGTAATCGCGATAAATGCGATAAGCAAAAATATTTCAGTAATACTATGCAAATTTTTTATCCGTAACCCAACTCCTAATAAGATTAAACCACACCCCAGGGTCCCTGCTTTAGTCGCTGCATGCATCTTTAAATAAAGGTCATTAAAGCGCCAGAGTCCTAGTGCAGCAATGCACATAAAAATCGATCCAGCTAAAATTAAAAAACTACTAATGTAGATCAACATCACCATCCTCCCGTGCAAGCAACAACTGATAGTATGCCACGACGCCTAAAAACATAATAAGCGCTAACGCAAGGCAAGCATCTATAAAAATAGGTTGATTATGCAGCAATGCCCATAATGCGATGCTGGCCATAATTAAGTTTGTGATAACTTCGGTGGCTACTAATTTAACCAGTATCGATGAAGATTTAATTAATGATAATAGTGTTATAATCCCAGCGCTAAGAATTAGTAGTGCTGACAAATAGATAGTCCACTTAATCATACTGAATCACCTTCATAATTTTGGGTTCAAGCGTTTCTTTTATAAATTTAACCAGATCATCTTGCTGTTGCGAAAACATCACGTGGATTATTAATGCCCTATTTTCACCTTTGACATTGATAGCAAGAGTGCCAGGCGTTAATGAAATAATATTAGCGAGCATGCTAACTTGAACTGAACGCTGGTTATCTAAAGGTAGTTCAAAGATTTTAGGCTGGCTTTTACTGACTGGAGTTAAAATATCCCATGCAACCTCAGTAGCTGAGCGTAATAAATGCCAGCTTGTGAATAATATTAGTAGTGCAAGATGCCAAGGATGTATCCTAAAATTGATTGATTGTGGTATCACTAAATAAGGTATTAAAAAGGAAAAAAATAGTCCTAAAATTATGTTAACAAAACTCAACGTGTCACTAAATCCATACCATATCAACAACAGCAAAAAAAATAGCCACAATCTATTTCTCATTATCGCACTCCAAGGATAGTTTGTATCATAGTTTGTGTATGACTTAATTGATTAGCGATAGGATATAAATAAGTTAAAAGTATGGCTGGGATAATGCCAAATAATGCTGGAATAGCTAACATAGCCGTCAATGAAATTGTCTGAGGCTTGGATAAGGAAACTTTGTGCAGTTTATCCGAGCTGTTCGCTGACTTTTCACAATAGACGAAGCGCCAAACTTTTAGCATCGAATAAAGGGTAAATAAAGCAACGACAATGGCAATCGTTAATGGAATATAGTTGTGGCTAACTATTGCAGATTTAAAAATAAGTAATTTCCCCCAAAATCCTGAAAATGGCGGCAAGCCAGCCAACGACATAGCAGCGATAAAGAAAATAACAGCAAGCAGTGGACAACTTTTTAAAACATGCCCTATTTTTTGCAGGTCATTGGTTTTATATTCTTGCTCAATAATTCCAGAGGTCATAATTAAATTGGTTTTAACAAACATATTGTGTATTAAAAAATACAATGCCGCTACTATTGCCTGTATCGATGGAATAAAGAGCGCCAAAAAAATATAACCTAACTGACTAATAATATGGAATGAAAAAATATGCCTTAACCTGAATTCATTAGCGGCCCCCATCACCCCAAAAAACATCGTGCAGCAAGCAAGTATAATAAATGTTGTTGTCAGTGCGCTATTGTGCTGTAAGGGATACCAAAGCCATACAAGACGTAATATTACCAACATAATGACCTTGGTGACTGTGCAGGAGACTAATAAGGTTGCTGAGGTATTGGTGGCGGGATAATTATCGGGTAACCAAAAGTAAAATGGGAAAATGCCACCTTTGATAATAAGTCCGAGCAATAATAAGCTTACTGCAGCAGTGGCTAGATTGCTATGATGCAAGGCGAGAAACTCAGCGATAGCTGCATTATTCAAGTTGCCTGTAATGCCATATAATAAAGCGATTGCAAGCAACATAATCAAGGTGCCAACAATATTAAAAACTGCATAGTGCCAAACGTTTCGATGATTATTAATCGGCGATATGCTTAAGATAATAAAAGCACTAACTAAAATAACTTCTGACCAAACATATAAATTAAAAATATCATATGTGGTTAATGCACCAATAACGCCAAGCATCAGCAACCAGGATCCTGCATAAAAAATATGATGCAATTTATTTAAGGTTTTGTCTGATACGCTATAAATACTGATACAAGTAAAGATAATTGAAAAAATCAGCATCATTAGTTTTGATAGCTGATCAATTACTAAGATAATGCCATAAGGTGCTGGCCAGCTTGCTAGATGGATAACAATAGCTGCTGGTGATTTAGCCATAAACAGTAATAGGCTTATTGACAATGCAATACCGCTAAAAAGAACCTGTAGTACTCGGTTCTTTTTGCGGTTATCAATAGTGAGCTGGGTAATGGCCGCTACAATAAAAGTACCGATTAATAAGGCAAGCAGTGTCATACTTGCTCCTCTTTAATAATTTTCAACAATACACACAAAAAAACTAATAAACCAAAGCCAATAACAATTGCTGTGAGAATAAGTGCTTGTGGTACTGGATTGGATAATGCGTGTGGTGTGTTGGATAATGCCGCTATAAATGCTGGCTTTGTATGCGTTAGCCTGCCTGCGACAATTAAGATTAAATTAATCGTCGTGCTAAGCAACATGATTCCAAAAATTTGTCGGTATAGTGCACTCTCTAAAATTAAATAAATACTAATAGCCACTAATATGCCACAAGTGATTTCAATCATCGCTCTCACTCTCAAGATGGGTGATAATCAAAGACAAACCGCCAAGAATGCTTAGGTATATTCCAGTATCAAATAGCAAAGGCGTGCCAAGCTTTGTTGTGTGACCTAAAAAATGCAGCTTAATCCATAGCCCAGTCAAGATGCTTTTTTGTAAAAATATTGGCATAAGTATGCTCGCTAACAGGCACCCTATTCCAGTGTTAATTAATAAAAAGTATTTCTTGCGTATAAATTTAGGTGGTCTTTTATAGGCTAAATTATAAAATGCAATTCCGGTGCATGCGATTAATGCGCCAATAAATCCCCCGCCCGGGTAATCATGACCGCGCAACAAAAAAAGCACTGACAGCAACAAGCAGACTTGTAAAATGAAATAGCAAAACATCTTAACGATGACTGACATGTTTCTCCCCTCTTGCACTCGTATATTTTTTAAGTAGCACTACAGCGGCTATCGTTGTTGCAATAATGACAATCACCTCCCCAAATGTATCGAGAGAGCGAAAGTCCACTAAAATGACGTTAACCACATTTTTACCATAAGCTGCTAGCAGGCTATTCTTGATGTAAAAGCGCTGCAAACTTTGGTTGATGGGAGTAAGTCGAATCATCAACAGTACGTATGTGGTAGCGCAACCACATGCAATGGCGATAATGCTGCCAATGAGCTTGTCTCTTATTTTTTCTGGGTTAGTAGTTATCTTAATCAGGCGCAACGCAAGTAACAGTATGATGATGGTTAATACTTCAACTAATAATTGGGTAATAGCAACATCAATGGCACCACTAACGATAAAGAAAAAACTGACTAACAATCCTACCATGCTTAAACAAATTAAATTATATAAAAACCGATGTGATAATAATAATAGTAATGCAGAAATAATCAGAAAAGAGCACGTAACCACATAAATTATCGACCCATGCTCAGCACCACTCGGTAAAGTGGTTGATATTTGAAATCTTAGAGTACTGATTAACACTATCAGTATGGCCGCAAAAAATATTTTAGTTTTATTAGCAAAGCTTTGTTCTTGAGTGATATGAGTCAACCACTTTCCGCCTTGCAAGAACAGGTTTAATAATTTCTCGAATCCGGTTTTTAGTTCAATAAACCGACAACGTTGTAATGCAGGCCGCTTAATTAGAAAACTTAAGCCAAATAAGATAATGCCACCACCGCTTGCCATCAAGCTTAATAAAAAACTAGCGAATGTATCTGAGACGACAGGCATTGTTTGATTATCGCTAATAATTGCGCGTGCAGCCTGTTCGATTAAGTAAAGGATATGCCGATCAAAAACACTAAATGCGATCACCATGATTGCCAATAAAATAGGACAAATGATCATGAGTCTATTTTTTTCTGTTACTGGTTTTGTCAATGCATTTCCAGGTTTTTTTGTTTTTCCAGCTTTAAAGAAAAACCATAAGCATCGAAAGCTTGCCGCTGCAATTAACATGCTGCTCAATATGCTTACGGCCATTAAAAAATATGACACCGATTCTTTGCTAAGTTTTGCCTCATAAATCATTTCTTTAATGGTAAACCCAAAGAAAGGCGGTAAGCCTGCCATTGCGCCAAATAAAATAATAG
>CAYXLV010000172.1:0-4834 GCA_964465995.1 uncultured Coxiellaceae bacterium
GCATATAGCTTATCAGGTATTTTGCCAAGTTTAGAAATCAATATCTCAAAAGATCCATTTGAGTTAGGACCCAAAGCTGCAGCCAGTATTTTAAATTCTTTAAAAGACCCAACTAAAATGACGCGAGCTATTTTAGAAATGGTGCCAGAAGACAGACGAGTGCAGCAACTGGAGTTTGGATTAGGCCCTATCGAATTTATGGCTGAAACTATTATTTCGCAATTGGATGAATTAAGTCGTGACAAAACACTCGGCGGCAGAATTGAAATTCTGCCTGATGATGCGATTGAGAATACGGTTAAACCGTTGATTAATTTTATGAAAGGCAGCAGTAATCAAGAGGCACCCTTAGCTATTTATTACGGAAACTGGGCAATTGAAGGCTTTTTAGATTTACCGACTACAGCCGTTGTTATTGCTACTGATAACCAAGGCACAGGGCTTGGTATACAGGTAAGCGCTGAATTAGGCGTAGGTCCAGTTGATATCTTAGATATTGATATACGGATGCTTAATATTATCAATCCAAGTGATTTAGGCTCGCTTTTATTACCGCCAGTGACAGGCGATGTTTCATTAAGTTTAATTGGCACTGAGTTGTTAAATGGGAATGTTACATTACAAAGTACGGGTATCGCCATTGAAGGGGATTCAAGTTTTTTCAGTTTGCCTTTAATTAATGCAATTGATTTGCACTTTAGAGGTATTTTGCAAACGAAAACTAGCGCACAATTTCCAAACCACCTTGAGCTATCAGCATCCACAAATATTGACCTGACTTTGGCCAAGCTTAATGCGGCATTTAAGATTACAGAGCATGCACTGACACTGAAAGGTGATTTTTGTGTTGGTGTACCCATTTTAAAACTTAATGCAGCGATTGACGCAACTATCCAATGGAATGGTGACTTTAGAATTGTCGCAGAAGCTTCAGGTAAGCTTGGATTTTTAGATATTCGTACGGGCAACCTTGTCTTGGCAAAACGCGGTACAGTTTTACAAGCGCAAGTAGAAGGCTTAGGCTTTGAGCATTCTATTGCTAACTGGTTGACGTTCAAAGCAGATTTTTCAGCAAGTATCAGCACGGATGGCCAATTAGATGGATTTGGCGAGTTTGAAGTGAATTTGGATTTAGGTTCTGTCGTTAGAACATACATAAAAGGAGAAATTAGAGTCGGTAATGGCCAGATTGTTGAGTTAATTATGCCAAGAAATGGTGGTACACGCCGGGTTGCGCTACAAACTTATTTTAATGAGTTGGAAGAATTTGCTCAGCAAGTGGAGTACAGCGGCTTTTTATTACGTAAGCCTCGGCAGGCTACACAAGATATATTTGGATCTGCTGTAGCATTTTTTGGCGACGGCCTATTAGCGATGGGTGCACCGTTATTTGAAAGCGATACTAATAACGGCAAGGTGTATTTATACAATCCTACAAATGGTCAACAAGCAGATGTTATTGTCAATCCAGATTTAAGAAATACTCCGATTGGCAAAATTAAAAATGATGCCTTTGGCCAAGTATTAATAGAGCGAGATGATGAGGTTATCATTGCAGCGCCAGGAATGATGGACCTAAATAATCAAACAGCAAACGTTGGCAAGCTCTATCGTTTTGACAGGCAAACTCGAGAGTATATTGATTCTATTCAGCTAGAAAATATGCCTGAAGGTGCACGTCTAGGTGAAATAGTGTTGCCAGCGAATAACAATATGTTACTTATTAGTGTAGAACGCTCTTTTATGGATGCTAACTCAACTGAAATTATCGAAGGTCGCGCTATTTTGCAATTGAATTTGAATAATGGTGTTGAGATAGCAATGATTTACCGCGATCCGGAGCCAGAACTTGGAACAAGTTATGCTACAAATATTGCAGTTAATGGTCATGTTCTTGCGATTGCTGCTCCAAACAAGAAGAATGATCTTACCAGTGATCTAGAACGAGGGGCAGTGTATCTGTACGATCTTACCACGCATCAATTATTGCATAAGGTTACTTCTGATAATCAATGGGCATTGCATTTTGGTGAGGGTTTAAGTCCCTATAGGAATTGGTTTGCCATAGGTGCGCCTGAAAATGCCAGTATCGAGTTGCCTGTGATTCAGATTGATAAGCGGCTAACAGCTCCTGGTGGGTTTGTATCCGTGACAACAGAGATGGATTTATCATATCCATCGCAATGGATTGTCACTCGTCCAGAAGGAAGCTTGTCAACACTATTGAATATTAGCCCCAAGCAAATCGTGCTAATTACTGATGTTGAAGGTGAATATGAAATATATTTGGAAATTCAACATCCAGCAAAAACTATTCGCTCTGAATCAATGCGAGTTTTTACGAGTCCTACCGCGCAACCTAAGCTCACAGTGATTGCTGAAATTTTGGATGAGGAGGCAAGTCCGGTTGTGCAATTAGATGCAACTAAAAGTATTATAAATAATTCGAGCTATCAATGGCAGGTTTTATCCCCAACGGGTGAGAGAGTTTCAAATGTTTATGCAGAAGATTCTGCTATGCCTTATTTTTATCCCAAAACAGAGGGTAGCTATCAGATTAATCTTATGGCAAATGATGTCACTGGCTCAATGAGTTCATATGGCTTCAGCATTGATGTGCCTAATGTGCCCAATTTATCTGCTCGGTCCTTGGTAAAAATAGCTGAGCCATTGCCTTTAATAAATAGTACTACGCTACTCGAATCAGAGTTGATGTTAAGTAATCAACAAACACACTTTGTCGTTCGAAGGAGCGATCTTATCCAAAACTCCGGGTTGATGCTAGCATTTCCAAGAGGGCAGTATCTATTGAGTGATTTCAAATCACCGAGTGTTGGAATTAGCCAGGCAAGTTTATATCAGCCTCTGGGCTTATTAAGTCAGTTGCTTGTTGTGAGTACAGCATTTGGTGATGAGGTTTATCAATTAGAATGGTCAGTTGATACAAATCAAACCGTCACCCAGCAAACTACATCTATTAGTCATAAACGCTTTGGTCTATTATCAAATGCATCATTAACACGAGACATTGGTGCGAGTGAAAGTGTATTAAAGCACCTAGATCGACAGGTGCGTACTTATAATATTAATGGGCAATCGATGTTAATGTTAGCGTCATTGGCTTCGAATCAAGATAGTACTTTCACATTTGAAGTTTTGCGCTACTTTATTGAAGGTGACAGTGCTGAGTTAATGCAATACCGTTTAGATGCTGAGCCTACAGTAATGATGCGTAGTGAATTTTGTCAAAGTATGATTGAAGAAAGTGAAACGAATTTAATTAATTGTGAAAATATAATTATTCCTCCGTATAGTATTGATACCATTCTTACCTGCCAGCAATTTACTTCATGTGTTGAATCTCTTGGGCGAGTACATCCTTCTTGTTTTAGTTTTGGTTTAGATTCTAATATTTATGAGCTTGATGAGTCTGAACGTACATGTATCGATAACCCTAATCCGGATTTAAATAGTCAACCCATAATAAGATCTACAGTGACAGTTCAGGAAAAGCCTGATTGTATGGTTGAACAATTGAATTATGATATAGCTGTGGGCTGTGGTTTGGAGCGAGTTGAGCCTTACATGTCAGTGGCGCATGCTAATCCTAGCATTATGCTAACCTGGCGTGATAGCGGTGATCATGCAGTTAATATGACTATTCCAGAATTATTGGGGGGGATTTTCAAACTTGAGGAAGATAGCAATAATTTTAGTTTTACCGGTGTATCTTTTAACACCGCTTTTGCTAATCATACGCATATCACTCACAGTAGCTTTGGCGATGATATGCGCTCGGTGCATGCTTTTAATCGGGTAGGTCGGCAAGAATATACTGAAATTAATCAACTTAATAAAAGCTGGCTGATTGCAGGCTGTTTTCAAGCAGAAGATAAATTAAGTTACAATTTAAATGTTCAACGCTTAGATCAAAATAGAATTTTCATACCGTTTACATTAATTGAGCAGGCTTCAACAACCCAACCAACGCAGGCGATTATGCAAGCACTGAGCAGTAATCAAATTGCCATTGCTTGGACAGACTACCAAAACAGTAATACGGCGGTGATTAAAGCACGTTGGTTTAATGCATTTGGTGATGTGAAAAGTGATGTTGTGGACATTGCCGAACTAGCATCAAATACTATTCAGCCTGAAATTTCATTAACCAAAATAAATGCTACTACATTACAGTTGCGCTATTGTGATGCAAGCCAAACGGAATGCCATGAAATAAATTTAATTTATCCATCCAAGCAACAAAAAATTTATTTGAGTAATAGCTTGAAGCCAAAGCCTACTTTTAAGGTGACCAAAAATATAAACAGCGATACTCTGTTAGATGATGTTGCTTTAGATGGCTCTACCAGCATTGGAGAAGGGCTGAGTTTTAAATGGAGCTTGCAAGCACCTAAAAATAGCCATGCAGTTTTACTAAATTTAGCCAGTGTGAAAACCTCTTTCAAAGCTGATATTGAAGGTGAATATGCAATTACATTGACTGTTACAGATAACCAAAACATGACTGAAATAAATCAGCAAAATGTATTGGTGCAGCGTAAGTTTGTTAACGTAATTTCAAAAGATAATGAAAGCATTTATAAACTTGTCAGTACGATACCTGAGCCAGGTGACCGCTTTGGCCAGTATCTTCATAAACTGGAAGAAAATATTTATATTGCAGCGCCAGGCGCACAAGCTAATCTAGGGAATATCTATGTATTTGATCCATATGCTCGGCTGACACGAATCATTAGTAATCCTATCCGCATTAATGTGACATATCCTGGTTTTGGTAAGCAAATAGTATTAGATGATGAAGGTAATGCAATTG
>CAYXLV010000173.1:0-4821 GCA_964465995.1 uncultured Coxiellaceae bacterium
AAATAATACTATCAAGCTAAGCTCACCAAAACCCAATGAGTTACTCGATAACATCCTAAAAAATTGCCAAAACAATGAGCTATTTAAACTACTACTTGAAAGGTTAAAATACATACCAAGCTATGAGCATATCAAAGCGAAGTTTTTGGATAAATCTTTGACCACTGAAAAATTTGACATACTCTATAACTATCTCATGCAAAAATACTCTGATAAAAATCATGCAGCTGAATTTAAAGCAAAGCATTTTAATAAGCTTAAAAGTTTTTTTAAGGATGATAACAATAATGCCATACGTTATGTCTGCAGCATAAAAATTCCTGCAAAAAGCAAACTAGAAAAATCAACAACTACTATTCTTGATGAAACCTTAGCAAAAGAAAATCCAAATATGGTTAAGACTTTGCTACAACATGCCACCGACAAGCAAGATTTTTCAGCATTCCAGATGATGAAAATGGGTGAGCAGCTTGGTAAAAAAGATAATGATGATTTTCTATCAAAAGTTGCTGACGATAAACTCTTACGCGATAAGCAAAAGAAATATTTTATTTTAGGTTATTGCACTAGTCGAATAAAAAATGCAGATGTTCCATCTACAATGGTTGACTTTATTGGTTTGCTTACGAATGATAATAACATCAAAAAAATATTTATCACCCCAAAAAAAATCAGCTGGACCGCTAGCATTATGGGATATCATTGGAAAAAGGACGATATTTCACCTGAATTCAATCAGCTTATTGTTTACACTAAAAAAAGAATACTAAGCCTACCTAAAACACAAGACACGACTGACGATACTAAAATCAAGAGCTTCCTTGCCGAAAATCGTTTACGTTTTGGTGGATCTACAACCACATCAACAAAAAATTACAACGACAAGGCTCGAATTACCTCAGCATATTTTGACCAGAATGCTAACAAAGCTTATCGCTGGTTTGAAAACAAAGGCAACAGACGCAAAACCAAAGAGGATGCATTGAAGGCTCTGCATAAATCAATGCATAAATTTTCAAAATAGTATTTGCATTAAAAAAATCTACCAACTTTTGCGGTACTTTATTGCACTTGGTAAATTTGCCCAGACTGCACCCCATAAATACTTTTGCGATACGCTCTTGCAACTTTTGCTGCAGATACTGGCTCAAACCCCGGGCAAAGCGCCGCATATTTTTCAACAGACGGTGCAAGTAGCGCTGGGGAGACCGCATTAATTCTAATACCACGTGGCATTTCTATTGCAGCCGTTTTTACAAAAGCTTCTACCGCATTATTAACGACTGCCGCAGCGCTACCATGCTTTACAAAATCGCGATTCATAATACCGGTGGTTAGCGTAATACTGCCATGATCATTGAGCAGCTTAATCCCTGCAAGTGCTAAAGTTTGCTGGCCAAATAATTTTTGTTGCATGCTATTTAAATAATCTTCGACTGTCATTTCCATTAATGGTTTAAAAACAACACCGCGTGATGCAGCGCAAATAATACCATCGAGTTGACCAACTTGTTTGAGCATGCTGATGATAGAGCCGGGATCAGCAAGGTCAACTTGATAATCACCACTGTTTAAACTAGCCGTTACCAAATCGGTGTCACTATTCAATTCTTGAACAATGGCACTGCCAATCGTGCCGGTGGCACCAATGATTAATATTTTCATTTTTCTGCTCCTTATTAATAGCTAATAGCTAAAATTATACCCGCCCACCCAGCTAAAGCGCCCATTTAGACCCTGCCAAACTCACGCCGCGAGCACTAAATGAGAAGGCAGCTGGACCGACCTAGACACACACTCCTTAAAAATCATGAAGTTAAGCACCCATTTGTGACAATTAGCAGGTGCGTCCTGGTTCTTACACTCACGGCCCCTTCAACATCAACCACTGCAAAGCAATAATCGCTACCGCAGTATTGATTTGGCCAGAGTTTAAAAGTTCGAATGCGGTTTTGTAAGGTAATAGGTGAACTAAAATGTCTTCGTGTTCGTCAGGTAGGCCGCAGATGCTGTTGCTGATGGTGGTGCTGTCGATGATGCCGCAGTAGAGGTGTACGCGTTCGGAGGTGCCGCCTGGGCTGCAGTAGAATTTGCAGATGGGGATGAGTTTTTGGATGTGGCAGTTGGCCTCTTCTTTTGCTTCGCGGGTGATAACGGCTTCAGGGGTTTCATCAGTGTCGATGGCGCCAGCGACGATTTCTAGTAGCCATGGGCTGTGGTGGTCTTGCATGGCAGCGACGCGGAATTGTTCGATAATAACGACTTTTTCTTTGCTTGGGTCGCAAAGTAGTACGGCAGTTGAATCGCCGCGTGCGAAAATTTCGCGGTCGAAAGGTTCGGTCCAGCCACCTGCAAAGCAGCGGTGTTGGACAGTGTATTTTTCTATTTTAAAAAAACCATCATAGGCGTTTTGTTTGGTAATGATTTTTACGTCTGTTGATTTGAATTGTCTAATGCTCAATGTTGGTGTTCCTTGCTTGAGTGAAAATCACTTGGTCGATATTGTCAAACCATGCTTGTTGGTGACTAATAATTAAAACGGTTTTTGTAGCAAGATCAGCGCCGATCGCATGCCATATGGATTGCCAAGTGGCGTGATCCAACCCTTCAGTTGGCTCATCAAAAATAATGATCGACGTATTTCGCAAAAGCGCACGTGCAATGGCGAGGCGTTTTAATTGTCCGCCTGAAAAACAGCGGCCAAATTCACCCATTATGGTATCGAGTTGTTGAGTATAAGCTTGTATATCAGCCTCTAAACCGACTTTCCTTAAGACCGACCACAACTCAGCATCTGTCGCATCGGGTTTGGCCATTAATAAATTATCCCGCACGCTAGCATTAAAAAAATGCGGCTGCTGTGCCACTAACGCAATGGCTTCACGCAATTGTTTTTCAGGAATAGACTTAAGGTTAATCTGATTAAGATAAATCGCACCTGCTGTTGGCTCCCAAAATCGCAATAATAAGTTAGCTAACGTTGTTTTACCACATCCCGATGCACCGGTTATAAGGATTTTCTGCAAAGGTGCAACATGCAAATTAAATTGTTTAATCACATAAAAATACTGCTCTGGATAATGAAAATCAATATTTTTAAACTCAATGGCCAACTGCCCTGTTAAGGCATGCGCCTGCTGGTTATTTAAATTAGCTGGAAAAACGATAGGTGATGTTGTTGTGGTTAACTCCTGCAAACGCTTAACTGACATTTGAATTTGCCCTAAGTATTGCACCGCCATTGGCAATACCATAATTGTTTCAAAAGCTGCCAAAATTGCCAACACTATTAAAGCCAAATTAGCGCCATTTAATTGCTGGGCATTCACCATTGGAATAGCGAGTAATAATGCAGCACATATGGCAACACCACAAATTACCGTCAACAATGCAGTGGTTAAACCTTTTATCATACTTAAGCGACGCTGCGCTTTGATATAGGCAGTATGCTGCGCTTCCAACTGTTGACACTGGCGTGTGGCAGCTCCAAAAATTAATAAGTCCAACAAACCTTGGCGACGATCAATAATACCCAATCGTAATTGTGCACCCAACACCGTCAACTGCTGACTGAAATGATAAGACCAACGATAAGCAACGAGTGGTACAAGACCAATGACACTTAGCATCAAGGCAAAAACCAACCAAGCAATCGCCCCACTAAAAAAATGTAACAATAATAAAACCACCATTGCTGTTAATAATGCAACAACAAAAGGCGATAATACTCGCAAATAAAAATGATTCAATGTATCAATGTCACCAATAACACGACTTAATAAATCACCGCTACGATAAGCTTTCAAACTGGCTGGCACCAAGGGCAGCATTTTTTGATAACACCAACAGCGCAAGGATGTTAAAATTTTAAATGTCGTATCATGCGACACCACGCGTTCACCATAGCGACTCACAATACGCATTAATGCAAAAAATCGAATTCCCGCAGCGGGTAAGAAATAATTAAAAAACATGGCCGTGCTTGCCGTTAACCCTGCCAATGCAGCTGCACTGATTAACCAGCCTGCTAACGCTAATAAACCAATAGCGGCTACTGCGGTTAAAAAGCTTAATAAGATACCAACACTCAGCAGTAGCGGTCGCTGACAAACCAGCTTCAGCAACATCTTAGCAACACTCCTGCAAACTATTTTTTACAGCACCAAGCGTAATAACACGATCTGCAAAAGCAAGTGCGCCAGCATGATGACTCACCATAATGACTGTTTTATGATTTGCCAGCACTGACAGTGCATCGAGTACAATCGCTTCATTGCTGGTATCTAGATTGGCGGTGGGCTCGTCCAATAATAACAACGGTGCATTTTTTAAAAATGCACGCGCTAACGCAATTCGCTGAATTTGTCCACCCGATAAACCGGCATTATTTTCACCGACCAGTGTATCCAAACCGTGCGGTAACTCTTGGCTAAATTCGACAACATGCGCCATGGCAATGGCGTGATTGAATTCTTTGGTGCTAGCATCGGGTTTTGCCAGCAAAATATTGTCACGCAAACTACCACAAAATAATCGAGTTTGCTGGCCAAGCCAGGCAATTTGTTGATGCCAATGTGACAATGCTAACGCTTTTAAACCCATGCCATTAACAAAAATTTCGCCCGCTTGTGGCTGCAAAAAACCGGCAATTAAGTGCAGCAACGTTGTCTTACCAATACCGCTTGGGCCTTGAATAGCTAACTTTTCATGTGCTGCAATGGCCACATTAAAATCTTTAAAAAGCGGGCCACGTTCTGGATATTGAAAAGCAAGCTGTTGAACACGCAAGGCAATTTGTCGCGTTGCATGTAACTTTTGCAC
>CAYXLV010000174.1:0-4781 GCA_964465995.1 uncultured Coxiellaceae bacterium
TGTCGATTTTATCGACATGATGTAACAGGCGGCAAAAAACGGAAAAATTATTATGACAGCGAAGCCACAGAGAAGGTTTGATAGTGACGCTGAGCTTGCGATGAAAGCCATCAATAAGTTAAAGCCATTGGCTGTTGAGCTAAATGATTTGTTGTGTGGAAAAGAAAGCGATCTAGGCTCGGTTTTCAGCAAAATAACCCAAAACCAGTTATTTTTAAAAATGAATAATTATGATTCTAAAGGTTCGCTGGAATTCAAAGGGTTTCGCAGCTGCAAGGAAAAAATGATTGAAGCTCAACTAATACCAGGTGAAGGTTGTTTACCAAAGTGTCGTGAGGATATTGTTCGTATGTTCATTTTAGAGTATGTAATCTCTACTGCGATTTTATTTGTGAGAAATGACGTTGATTTTTTAAATGGTGCAAATGTGACTATGCAAGATATTAAAGCTATTAAAAATAACTTGCGTAAGTTGTATGGGTTAATGAATCGGCACCAAGGTTTGTATATGAGCTCGCAATATAAGCAGTTTTTGTTGCAAGCACTTTTGGAAGATATGGTTAAAGCTGACTTTCAATCACCTTATAACATTCAACGTTCCCACCCCCAAATGTGCAGGCAAATAATGGCTAAAGCTGTGACTGAGCTGTTAATTATGAACTTTTTAGAGCTTGGGATATGTCTGCTGGATAAATTTATAATTGATGTAGTTGATAAGCTACTCCTAGATTTTTTTGACTCAAAAATGGATATGAGAGAGTTAAATATCAAAAAGATCCGGGATAGCGTAGAGGAAGACATTGCATTTAGAAAATTGACGGTTCAAGAAATTGTGGGTCAATACTTGCACAAATCATTTAAATCTTGGGCTTAAATGGATAAATACTACCTTTAAGCCCAACGCTTTTTTTTTCTAATATCATTACCATTTCTTCTAGTTAATTTTAAACTTTAGGAGAAATCTATGAGTGAGCATTTGGGTCAAATTGATCGTGTATTGGCAGACAAGTTGGTTTTTGGAAATGGTTCATCACATGTTGAACCTATTAATGAATCAAAATTAATCAATGATTTTTGGGAAGCAAATTCATTAGCTTTTTTCCCACAAAATATTGTAGCTCTTGTTCGTCGGATTTCAGTTGCAACGCTAGAAAATGAAAGATGGAGAGGAGGAGGCATTCCATATAGAAAAGTATCTGGACGTGTTTTGTATCGCAAATCTGATGTCATTAATTGGCTCGAAAGCTATCCAGTTGTGAGTTCAACAAGCAATGAGAGGGTTTGAGCATGAATTTTAAAGAGCGTCACCCCTATACAGGTCAAGAATTAATAAGGGGCGACACAGAAAAGTGTGAAAATGGTAGCACAAAAGGACTTTATTCGACAATAGCAGAACAGGATCTATTGGGAGCAATTCTCGCAGATAACTCTCAAATACAGAAGATACGATTTCTTTCTCCGGATGATTTTCATAGTGAGGATCGTGGAAGAATTTATCAGGCAATTTTAGACTGCTATGAGGCTAAGAGATCAGTTAATAGTGTAATGCTATATGATAGTGATCTTGATCGTAATTTAGCAACTTTAGCTATGGAGTATCAACAAGCTGCTTGCGCTCCTTCTAATGCTATTCATTACGCTCGATCTATTCATTGCCACAGCGGTCGTCGTAAGTTGCTTGCAGAGCTTAAAGTTAGGGAAGAAAAAATAATAGCTGGAGAGGATGAATTTTTTTCAGGAATTGGTAAGCCGTTACCTTTGCCTGATGGGAGGCCAAGTGTTGCGCCTTTCGCTTATGAATTACTGCCTGAAAAAATACGTGGATATATTCGTGATGTTAGTGAGCGTCAGCAATGTCCTCCTGATTTTGTTGCGGTAGCTGCTATTTGTGCATTAGCTAGTTTGCTAGGTAGAAAAGCAGTTATTCAGCCAAAGAGCAATGATGATTGGCTTGTAACTCCAACGCAATGGGGTGTCATTATTGGTCGGCCTAGCACAATGAAGTCGCCAAGTATTAAAGCTGCGCTTTCACCAATATATAAAAGTGAAAAAGTTGCTTTATTTGCATACGAGACTGCTTTAAAAGAGTATGAGATTGATTTACAACTAAATGATATTAAATGTAGACAGAATAAAAAGTTTGTAAAAGATAAGCTGAAAAATGATGAGTATGAAGCTGCGCGTGATTTGCTGAGAGCCGAAATGATGCAGCATCAAAAACCATCTAGGTCTCGTATAATAGTAAATGATTCTACAGTTGAAAAGCTTGGAGAGTTATTGAATGAAAATCAAAATGGGCTTTTGTTACAAAGGGATGAGCTTGTTGGTTGGTTATCCAAACTTACTCAAGAGGAGTGTCAGAGCGATAGAGCATTCTACCTTGAATGTTTTGATGGTGATGGTAGTTTTACCTTTGATAGGATCGGTCGAGGAACAGTTGCTATTAATAATTGTACCCTGAGCATAGTTGGCGGTATTCAGCCTAGTAAATTAGCTCCGCTTATTCGTGGGGCACTACACGGTTCTAGTGATGACGGCTTGATTCAAAGGGTACTGCAGCTTGCTGTTTGGCCAGATGATAATGGCAAATGGAAATGGGTGGATCGCGCTCCAGATACTACAGCAATGCAACAGTATTATGAGGTTTTTCAATATCTATACGAACTTAATTTTTATAATGGTAGTGAGGGCCCAAAAGTTTTTAAATTTAGTTCAGCTGCTCAGAATTTGTTTATTGAGTGGGTGAGTGAAACTCAAGTCAAGGCTAGAGACGGTAATATTCACCCATCCATAGAAAGTCATTTGCTTAAAATGCAAAAAACAGTAGCTGGATTGGCATTGTTATTTGAATTAATTGATGGGGGGTGTGACTCGGTTGGCGAAGTGGCTTTGGCTAGGGCATTAGATTGGGCCGATTATCTTGAGTTGCATGCACATAAAATTTATTCTCTTGCAAGCAATGCCGGTATTGAGGGTGCAAAAACAATTTTTGATCGCCGATCTAAATTATCATCACCATTTACAGTTCGTGATATTGTCCGCAAAGGTTGGGTAGGGCTATCTGAAGCCCAGATTGTAAAGCAAGCGATAGATTTATTATTGGAAAACCATTGCCTGATTAAAGTCGATGCTTCACGCCGCGCGCATAATGCTAAGGCGCCGACATACGTGTGGAACCCTTTTATAGAGGAGGCAAGGTAATGGGTAGATGGCTCAAAAAAATTAAAAAAGCTACTGTAATTGTACCGACAATGCCGACAAGTGCTATGCCTGTCAGTGTTGTCAGCTCTATACCTGGGCGTATTTGTGAAAAAAAATCTGATAACAGCAGCCATATCCCATTTATCAGTGGGCAGTGTGATGAATCGTATTATCACGAATTCTGAGCTTGTGGCGGTTGCTGGTCAAGATTGGGGAGCTATGAAATCTGACTATGCCCAGATAAAGGCACTTGCGGGTGCAGTTTATAAGCAGAGGATTATGCGAGAAGGAAAAGTTCCAGAGGACTATAGCTCAACAACATATTGCAAATGCTGCGGATTAGTGCTGATGCCATTAAGCTTATCAGGCGGCGGCAATGTGTTGGGTTGCCCTTGGTGTTGGAATAAAGCTTATGGGTGGCCAATGCCAAAATAATAACGAATATCTGAAAAATTCAGGGAGATTACAGGAGATAAAAATGGGAAAATTTGTACCAGGACAGAGCGGTAATCCAAGAGGTAAGCCCAAAGGCGCTCTTAATAAGCGGACCCGTTTAGCAAAGCTATTAGAGCCACACGCTGAAGCTCTTGTTAACAAAGCAGTTGAGCTGGCACTTAATGGTGACTCACAAGCTTTGCGTTTGTGTATGGAGAGGTTAATACCTAAGGTTAATGGTGATGCTATGGTGGAGCTTCCCCATTTTGAGTTTGACTCTAATGGTGCTGCAATGTTTGAGAGAGAAGTTTTAAAGCGATTTAGCGGTAGTGAAATAGGTGTTAAGTCTGCGATATCTTTGCTGGCGGTACTCCGAGAGTATGCGGGCGCAATTACAAATAGCGCTGAAAGGTCGTTAAGGGATGATGAGATGTCAGAGTTGATAAAAAAGTATACGCGCGATTATTAATTGACTATTTTTTAATTTTCATTTCTCTGGGTGGGGGTGGGGATATTTAGGTGAAAGTAAGGTTTTACAATCTGGGAATCTGTCAGTAGAATGCGATGTTTAATATTTGAACTTAATTAATTATCCTCCGGGGTATGTAATGGCGTCAAAATGCAAAACAATTCTGGGATTTTTATTTTTTTATCTTTGTGCTATCAGCATAGCATATGCGGATCCTTCCGAGATAAAAGTGACAATTGAAAATAGATCTAGCTATTCTCCAATTCATATGATGCCTCCTTATTATTCTGGGGTGGCAAATTGTATAAAGCTTAGTTATGACAAAAGAAATGTTCAAATTCAATCAGGGCATAAGCTTGATATATCGATTGCTATAGAACCTGCAGTTGCTCAAAAAGGTTGCCCAAATGGGGTGCTAAAGTTATGGGTTGGCTCTTGTACATTCGAGTTAAACTTTGATGTTTCAAACTACAGGTCGCGTCTAGTCTTTATGAATATTGAAAATCCTGTTGCTGGTTGTTCAACATCAAGTGCCTATGCCGCTGTTGCCGAGAGGGCGGATGGGCTCGGTAGTCAGATGAAATTTATTATAGTTCCATACGTTAGAAAGCAATAAGCATCTGTGGGCATTCTTTATTTGTTATGGTCTTTTTAAGCGAAAAGATTTCTACATTAT
>CAYXLV010000175.1:0-4774 GCA_964465995.1 uncultured Coxiellaceae bacterium
TACAATCGCAATCCAATCAATGGGTAGTACGTTTTGTTATGCCGTCAAAATACACGATGGCAACCTTACCAAAACCAAACAATCCAAAAATTAAAATTATTGAGCAGCCAGGCGAGCGTTTTGTTGCGATTCAATTTTCCGGTTTTACCACTAGCAAAAATTTTCAAAAACACTTGGCAAAACTAAAAGCGTATATTTTACAAAATCAATTAAAAACCAAAGGCGAGCCAGTATTTGCTTACTATAACCCGCCTTGGACATTACCTTTCTTGCGGCGCAATGAGGTGATGATAGCGTTGGATGACTAACTGTCTTTCCATTTAATATTGCAGCCCATGCTGGGTATTTGCTTGGTGGCAACGGGTTTGCCAGCAATAATATTATCCAGCGCGGCATGCAAATCTTTCCCCGTCACTGGCACATCACGACCTGGTGTGGCTTCATCATAACGGCCGCGATAAATTAATTTTAAATCGTGATCAAAGATATAAAAATCAGGCGTGCACGCTGCTTTATACGCTTTCGCAACCGCTTTTGATTCATCGTATAAATAGGGGAAGTCAAATCCAAGCTCTTGCGCTAGTGCTTGCATTTTATCCGGCGCATCTTCTGGATAGTTATTCACATCATTCGCACTAATGGCAATAAACTGCACACCTTGCGCTTGATAATGATTTGCCGTAGCTGCGAGTTGATGTTGAATGTGTTTGACGTAAGGGCAGTGATTGCAGATAAACATAATAACGGTAGCGGTATCTGACTTTAATTGTGCGAGTGAGCGGGGTTGATTAGACACGGTATCCGGTAACTCAAAGTCTGGGGCCGCGGTGCCAAGGGGTAGCATAATTGATTCGGTTAATACCATGGTGGTCTCCTATGAGGTTGGAATGGCTTCCAATCTTAAGAGCTCAATTTGGCAAAAGCAAATGCATTTTGCTCATGCATTGTTTGGCACTTGGTGGTAGTATAATTTCTAAAAAAAAGGAGGCTTTATGCAATTTAGACGTTATTTATTGATTGTTGTGGGCTGTGCGCTATCTTGTGCCGCCATGGCAGAACAAGCCAGTGTCAGCGCTGCAGTCACTAAAAATCAATTTACCTCACCTAAAAAAACCATCCTAGTAAAATCCGAATCACCCACTGTCACCATTAAACTGAAAGCCAATCCGAGTACGGGTTACTCGTGGTTTTTAGGGTCTTATGATCATGACTGCTTACAACCGGTGAGTTCACGTTTTATTCCCGCAAAAGGCAATCGCGTGGGTGCCGGTGGTGTCTCAGAGTGGACATTTAAAGTCAAAGAAAAAGCATTTACCGTGCCGCAATTATTAAAAATTAACATGGTATATATGCAAGCTTGGCAATTAAAAAATAGTACGCAACAAGTGTTTACTATTGCCACGCATTCGCAAAAAGCATCTTAAGTCATATTAGGAACGACTAGTTTTTTTGCGACCAAGTGATTTTTTAATTGAATATAATCAGGCATACCGTCTTTATAAGGTGGGTATGCCTCACCTTGAATTAAGGGCAATAAATAATCACGACACGCTTGAGTAATGGCATAGCCGTCTTGGCTAATAAACTCTAATGGTAATTTATTTTCAACATTCGCCACTTTAGCCAGTGGCACATGGCCAACTTTCCATTGATAAATTGCATCAGGCAAGCGCTCAATGGTTATCATTACATCACTCACACCTTGCTTGGCATAATCCACTGCGGCTTTGCCAAGCGCATAGGCATGATCAAAATCGGTTTTGGAGGCGATATGGCGTGCAGAGCGTTGTAAGTAGTCAGCAATAGCGTAGTGATATTTAAAGCCGTGACGATGTTTAATTAAACGCGCAATAATCGGCGCGACACCGCCCAGTTGCTCGTGTCCAAATGCATCATGCAAATTAGTTTCATGTAACAACTTACCGTCGGCAGTGCGTACACCTTCAGACACAGCAATCACACAATAACCATGTCGAGCAACAGTTGCTTGCACGCGTGCTAAAAATTTTTCATGATCAAAAGCAACTTCTGGAAATAAAATAATATGCGGTGCACTATCTGTCGTCGTTTGCGCAAGGCCGGCTGCTGCAGCCATCCAGCCCGCATGACGTCCCATGACTTCAAGAATAAAGATTTTGGTTGAGCTTGCCGCCATTGATGCTAAATCTAAGGCAGCTTCGCGCATTGAAATGGCAATATATTTTGCAGCAGAACCAAAGCCTGGACAGTTATCGGTGAAAGGTAAATCATTATCAATTGTTTTAGGAATACCAATACAGGTGAGCGGATAATTTAATTGGCGACTCATTTGTGAGATTTTAAAAGTCGTATCTTGTGAATCATTACCGCCATTGTAGATAAAAGTTTTAATATCATGCGCTGCAAATACGTCAATCAAGCGTCGATATTCACTATCATCAATTTGCATATCTTTTAATTTATATCGACATGAACCAAAGGCGCAGGCGGGTGTGTGTTGTAAAGCTTGAATCAGTGCTGGATCTTCTTGGCTGGTATCAATGAGTTCTTCATAAAGTGCACCCAGAATACCATTGCGACCGGCAAGTACTTTGCCAAAAACATCTGGATGTTGCGCGGCGGTTTCAATCACAGCGCTTGCGCTAACATTAATAACAGCCGTTGGGCCCCCAGATTGCGCATAGAAAATATTGTGCGGCATGAATATTCCTTTGTGGCCGAAGGAGTAGGCCCATCATAACTTTTAATATCTACTGCAGCAATAGTTGCTTTTTCTTGTTTTGCAGTTTGCTCTGATTGTTATTGCGTAGTGGGTCCTTGACGAGGTTCTTCCTCTTCACTATCAAGCTTGCCCATGTTCTTGATGCGATCTTCTATATATTTAATAGCGTCATCTATGGGTATTTTTTGCCTTCCTACTTTTGTATGTTCAGGTTGTATAGGCACTTTCCTTACTTTAAAAAAGCTGTACGCAGTTTTAGTGCTTGATGGTTCAGGAGCAGTCAAAGGACTTGTTACTTCTGCAAACTCTGACTTAACCAAAGGCGTGCTCACCTCCTCTTTGGTAGCAAATCCAGCGGTAGGGATTGCTTGCGCATAAAATACATTGGGTTGAAATTGTTCGAAATTTGGTATTTTATCACGCAAAACGATTGCATTTTGTGTGTCAATAAAATACACCTGATCATCGTGATCGACAAAGAAATTAAACACATGTGAATGCGGTTTATTTTTAGGGCGTTTTTTATCAAAGCAATCTTTATAAGTCAGATAAAATAAGCCATTGGCAGTGCCATTATCGCTGCGTCTGGGTAATTTTTGTAAGCGTTCAAGGAGGGAGTCTGTGTCAGTGTTAATACGAGTGAATTTAAATTTATTTTTATCGGTATGCTCATAGCTTGGATCTATTTCGATGATCCAATTGGTTAATTCATTCTCGATAGTATTATTGTTTGCGTTGTTGTTATTGTTTGAATTCGATGCTTCATTTTGGTTAAAGCTTATGGTCAAATCCTCTATTGTAGAGGCTTCTCGCCTTGGAGTGATGTATTGATTCAGTAAAATTGTATTTTCAGTCTGAACTTTAAAAATAATTTCATCAAATTGTTGTGAACTTTTGTTAAATTGATCAAAAGCTTCAGTATGAATGCTGCCTCCTTGCTTTGGTACCGGTTTTGCATTAGCAGGGATTTCCCCTTTATCCACTAGTTCATCGAATCTAACAGCACAAGCAAAACAATTCATTTTGCCTTTATTTTTATTGATACTTCGCAAACCAAGTTGATTGAAAAACCAATCAATTCGATTGCTAGTTTGGGTTGGTAGGCTTACTTCTGTTTTATGTTTTTTATTGAGCACCGCTGCTCTTAGTTGCCTGGTAGGGTCAAGCATATTAATTGTTTTGACATCGTCCATTGCCATTGCCAAGTCAAGTGCGGTTTGTTCGTTTTGATCTGGGTGCTCTGGATCAGCACCGATGGATAAAAGGAAAAGGATTAAATCATAATTTTGATTTTGCACTGCAAAGTGGAGTGGTGTTTTTCCATGAGCGGTATCATCTCCAAGATTAACCGATTTTTTCGCGCCATATTTAATCAATAAATTTGCCAACACAATATTGCCATTGCGTAACGCAATAAGTAGTGGCGGGTAACCTTTTTTAATAGGTAAGTCAGGATCGGCACCCTTGCCCAGTAATTGTTTAGTCAAGCCATAATCATTGTGAATTGTTGCATAATATAATGGGCTGTAGCCAAATTGATCTTGGCAATCAATATTGGCTCCTTGATCGAGTAATATTTGTATTGCATGAGATTGTCCGAGTTCTGCTGCAATTAGTAGGGGTGTTTGTTGATCACGGTTGTTTTGCTCAATCTTTAGTTGGCTATACTTTTTTAGCAGATATTGCAAAATGGCACCTTGATTGTACTTGGCTGCAATATGGGTAAGCTGGTTACCAGCTTGGTCTTGCCAATTTATACTAGCGCCACGTTGGATTAAGAAAATTAAACAAGCTTGCCGGTTATGTTTTATGGCAAGTGCTAAAGGCGGGTAGGTGGTGGAGTGAGTGTAATTTGGATCAACACCTCGCTCTAATAAACTTTTTACGTTTGCATCATCTCCTTTCAGGATGGCTTCTTGCAAAGCCGGTAATGACTTATTTATCCACCAGTTTGGCAGCAGCGATGAATATTTATCACATAGTATTTTTTCAATTTTATTGGTAAGTCGAGAGTCATTGCTTGGTAGAAAAGGGTTGTCAGCAGATAGCAAACGTATATCCACGATCAAACTA
>CAYXLV010000176.1:0-4765 GCA_964465995.1 uncultured Coxiellaceae bacterium
GTGTTGCAGCACGAACATCAGCAACGAAATCTGCAATGGTGAAATCAACATCATGTCCAACACCGCTGATAATAGGAATTTCACTAGCAAAAATAGCACGCGCCACAACCTCTTCATTAAATGGCCACAAATCTTCTAAAGAACCACCGCCGCGTGCAACCATTAAAACATCACACTCATTGCGTTGATTGGCTATCTCGATCGCCTGTGCAATTTGTGCAGCTGCTTTGTCGCCTTGCACCATGCTCGGATAAATAATAACCGGCAAGCCACTAAAGCGCCTTTTTAACACGGTTAAAATATCTTTAATCGCCGCACCCGTTGCCGAGGTAACAACGCCCACACATTGTGGGAATTCTGGTAAGTCTTGTTTATGATCCTCATCAAACAAACCTTCGGCTGCAAGTTTTTGTTTTAATTTTTCAAACGCAATTTGCAAGGCGCCATCACCTGCTAGCTGCATGGCTTGTACGATTAATTGATAATCACCGCGCGCCTCATAAAGTCCCACTTGGGCTTTTAATAAAACTTGCTGGCCATTATCAGGTTGAAAATTTAAATGTCGCTGTGACATCCGAAACATCGCACAGCGTAACTGCGCGTTCGTGTCTTTTAAAGAAAAATAGATATGCCCAGAACTTGGGCGCGATAGGTTGGAGATTTCACCCGTTATCCAAATAGTCGCAAAATGGTTTTCTAATAATTCACGCGTTTCAGCATTGAGTTGGGAAGGTGTATAAATATGTTGTGCGTCCGTTTGCATGCGATGAGAGTACGAGTGAGGTGTCAGCTTGTCAAGTCACTGGCAGCGATTTGATTTTTTTAAGAACAATCTTTGATAATTGGAATGCAAGTATTTTTGCCTGGGCCCTGACCATGTTTATGATGCCAACCGGTAATAATCAGGCAGCGAGTAGTGGTGGTAAAACTTTCATGTCCAAAACTATCTGGGCATTTTTCTTTGGTTCTGAGCGTTAGCGGTGGTTTGATGCAAATCACTCTACCGGTATCGGCTTTTGTAAAGGTTTTTTTTGTGCCTGGCTGTAAAACATCACGGCTAAGATGCATGCTGTGACACTTTAATAATATTATCGCGGGCACTTTTGATTGATTGTCAATCGTGATAGAGGGGGAATTGCTGAAGGCGTTAATGGTTAGTGTGCTAAGAACAATAAAAAAAATTAGCGCATATTTTTTCATAAGAGTCGGCTCAATAGGAGTTGGTGTCATGTTTAGGCTAAGTATAGGCGATCAAAAGTTATCTTCTTGCTGATCGCTTGAAACTCCTAAAAATCATGGTATTGTGGTGGCGCTCTCATTAACTCAAGCGGTATTGCTCCATGGGATCCAGTCCAACAAAAATTCTAGCCTTTGATACAGCAACCAATGCATGTTCTGCAGCATTAGCCATAGGTGATGTGATTGATGAGCGCTTTGAAGTCGCGCCACGCCGGCATAGTGCGCTCATTTTACCGATGGTGGAAGACTTATTACACCAAGCTCAATGCAAACTCACTGATTTAGATGCCATTGCCGTTGGTTGTGGCCCAGGCAGTTTTATGGGCGTGCGCATTGCCACCGGTGTGGCGCAAGGTTTGGCTTTTGCCGCGCACTTACCGGTGATCACTGTTTCAAGTTTGCAAGCACTGGCACAAACAGCTGCTGATTTGACTGGCGCTGACTGGATTGCAGCAGCTTGGGATGCACGTATGGAACAACTATATTGGGGTGGTTATCAGCGCAATGCGCAAGGTATCGTTGAATCAGTGATACTTGATCAGTTGGCAGATCCGCATGCCATGCAGTTAACCCAAGCAGCATGGTGCGCGGCCGGGAATGCTTGGGCGGTTTATCAAGATCAAATCAGCGAAGCAACGTGGCGTATGGTTGAACAAACGCAAACGGATATTTATCCGCATGCAGCAGCGCTTGCTAAAATTGCCATGCATCGTTATGCGCAAGGTGAGCTAAAAGCGCCTGCAGAAGTGGAACCGATTTATTTACGTGATCAGATCGTTAAAACGTAATTAACCTGAATAATTCGCAAAGACTTCTTTCGCTGCCATAATTGCATTCGTTGCCGCGGGAAATCCGCAATAAGCAATCATCTGTGTAATAATTTCAACAATTTCAGCTTGGGTGGCGCCGCAACGTAAACCTGCTTCAATATGTAGCTTTAATTGTTTAATCGAAAAACCCTGTACTGTGAGCGCCGCAATGGTAGCAAGTTCTTTAACACGTTGTTCGAGTTGACCCTCGCCGTAGAGATCACCAAATGCAAACTCCACATTTACTCTGGCAAACTCCGGCGCGACTTCACGAATGCTAGCCACATATTTATCCGCATCATCACCTAAGTGACGGCGCATTTCTGCCAGACCTTTTTGGTAGCGTTCATCGTTAGACATGTTTAGTTCCCCCACAAATTCATGGTGATGCTCATAGGTCCTGAGCCAAGTAATGCAAAAAAGAAAGCCACTGCAGCGAGGACAAAATTCTTTTGCGCCGAGGTAATATGCCCGGCGACAGCAAGCTTGGCGAGTTCATGTTGATGAGGATTCGCTACACTCGTTTTAGCAATCGCGGCCAAGCGATAGTGAATAACAGCGCCGCCTAGGGTAAAAACACACAACAAGCTGCCACCGATTTGCGCATAGATACCAAATAAAATGGACACGGCGCCAACGATCATGGTCAGCACAGATAAGACTGCAAAAAAGTTAGGCTGCCATTTAAATAACAGTGCTGTGGTGTTAACCAGTGTCGGCCAATCTTGTAGCAAAGTGATTAACGGGTATAAATACATCCACGCAAAGACAATGCGCAATATAAGCCAGGCGATATGATCATAAGGCATGGGTTAATTTCCTGAGTTTTCATGAACGGTTTTGAACATTGCTAAGCTATCGCTGTAATCAATTGGGACTTCAATAATGGAAACAGTTTCCTCATGCAGTGCTTGTTGTAATATGTTATGCAGTTCACTGCTGTGTTTAACGCGATAACCTTTAGCACCAAAACTCTCTGCATATTTCACTAAATCGAGTTGATTAAAATGCACAGCAGTTTCACGTTTATACTTTAAAAGCTGCTGCTCGCGCACCATATCGTAACTGCCATCCACCCAAACACAGTGCACAAAATGCAGCTTATTCCGAATAGCGGTTTCAATTTCCATAGAAGAATAAAGAAAGCCACCATCACCAGAGATGGAAATAATTTTATTATCTGGCCGCACCAAACGGGTCGACATGGCCCAAGGTAGCGCAACGCCTAAGGTTTGTTGGCCGTTGCTAAATAATAAGTGACGAGGTTCATAGCTAAATAAATAGCGAGCTAGCCACATATAGTGCGTGCCGATATCACTGACAATCGTGGTTTTGTCATCTATAAACTGGTTGAGCTCGTAGATAAAACGCAGTGGATGCACCAGGTTGCCGTCACGTTTAGCACCACTATCGATAATGCTATGTAAGTTTTGTTGCAGTTTTTGAATATCTTTAGCGTTGCAGGTTTTGCAGTCAGTGGAAATATATTTAGTGAGCTCTTCAACATTGGCGGCGAGGTTGCCGATAATCTCAACATCAGGAGCGTAAGTGTTATGGATCATGGATGGCAAGGTGTTGAGGTGAATAATTGTGGCCGCATTTTTGGCATTCCAAATTTCCGTGTCATATTCAACCGGATTAAAACCAATGGCTAGCACCACATCGGCTTTATTTAATAATTGGTCGCCAGGTTGATTGCTAAATAAGCCAACTCGACCCACAAAGCAATGCAGTAAATCTTTGGAAATCGCACCAGCAGCTTGATAGGTGCCAACAGTGGCGAGTGGTACTTTGCGCAATAAATTACGAATGGCTTCTACGTACTGTGGCCGGCTCGAATTTAAACCTAATAAAAGTGCTGGGTTTTTGGCTTGGTTGAGGAGTTGGGCGGCATGGCGAATCAGCATATCGGGTGCTGTGCCATGTTGAATTGTGGGACGCGCGGTGATGGCAGGAAGGCTGGTTTTTTCAAGCAAAATATCTTGCGGCACGCTTAAAAAAACCGCACCAGAGCGCGGTTCCATTGCAATGCGAAATGCATTTTCAATCTCTTCAGGAATGCTGCTGCTGGCCATGATTTCAATACTGCGTTTAGTGACCGAGCGCATCAGTTCAGCATTATCTAAACTTTGGTGAGTTTGTTTCCAACGCATGCTGGTTGGAACGTTGGCGCCAATGGCGATGACTGGATCACCTTCGGTGGTGGCGGTGAGTGTGCCGGTGGGAAGATTGGCAACGCCCGGGCCTGAGGTGACAATAATGACGCCGGGTTCACCGGTCAGGCGGCCATGCATGGCTGCCATAAAGGCGGCGTTTTGTTCATGGCGGCAGAGGATTACTTCGATCGATGAATCAACTAGTGCATCAAAAATAGAGTCGACTTTTGCTCCGGGAATGCCAAAAACATATTTCACACCATGATTTTCTAAGCATTCGACGAGCAGCTTGGCTCCATTTTTTTTGCCCAACATAGAATCTTCCTTGTTTTGTGTTGTGATCAAAGTTAGCGGACAGTTTAAAATACATCCTCAGTGGATGCCATGCCTTTTATATGTAAAAATATGGCAACTTTTTTGGTGATGCAGGGATGGGCATTATTTGTGCAATTGAGGCATTCTTATTTATATGTATTAACCAGCATGGTTATGCTTAGCAGTTTTTTAGCAAGCTGTGCTGTTGGTCCCAATTTTAAACCACCACCTGCACCCGCTTCTAAA
>CAYXLV010000177.1:0-4756 GCA_964465995.1 uncultured Coxiellaceae bacterium
CCTCTTAAGTGCGCATACCCAAGATTACTTTGTTGGCCATATACCGTGCTAGCTCCATTAGTAAATACCATCATGTTGCTACCATTAATACTATGCTGACGAGCGTTTTGCAGATTTAAGTTAGAAAATTCAAACCCAGGCTGATTACCGCGCCGCAAAATGAATTCAATGCTGTATTTAGCTGCTTCATATGCTTGAGGTGAATCTACGTAGACTGGTGTAGAACCAACATATTTCAACTTGAAACATCCTGGCTCAAATGGAATACGTTGCAGTTTGGGTAAATTATAAAACTGATTTTGCAGTTTATACATTTGATAAGCGCGGCGGTGTTGCCAAGCTGCTCGGGTTGAACCAGTGGCAGCAGTAAAGGCAAAAAATAAAAGCGCCGTATCAACAGTCTCGGTTGTGGTAGGTAACCGACCATCGAGGGCAGGTGGTAGAGTAATTAATGTGACCAACTCAACAGTTTTCACAGCGCTTTTACCTAGAAGGTTTAGCTGAGGCGTGCTGGTGGCGAGCACTGGTTTAGTAAATTTCACGCTGTTTGCTAGTTGCTTTGCCGCAGTACCACCAGCAACTCCTAAGACAAAACCAACTGCTGCAGCTTTTCCAGTTTCTTTGAGTATTCCAGCACCATACTCACGCGTAAATTCCAATATGGATAATTTACTATCAGGATGCTGACGTTTGTAATCCTTATACTGCTTGCGGACCTCACTAATCGCAGCGGTAATAGCAAATGCTGCAGATGGCCCAAGAGAAATGACTAACGCAGCAGGCAAATTTCTTTTGCATAAAAATTGAATAGCTTTTGCGGCAGCGACCATTGCAGGAAAATCACTACCCAAGCGCGCTAAACCATACAGAAGTCGATCACTGGTATCAAGCTCACTTAAGTCCAACTGTTCCGCTTTATCTGGCAAAGCTAACCCCAAAGCGCCGTCTTCAATGCCTTGGTGCAAAATATCAAGCATTGATGCCGGCTCTGGTTTATCGGTAATAAATTGCTGCTCGGCCTGAGAATTACGTAATTCATCTACTTGTTGCTGGGTTAAAGCAATTTCAGGAAGCGTTTGACAATTTTCTTCTGAACATTCACTTTGTTGTGTCGTCATCTCGACACTTTCTGTTGCAGCCGCATTAAAGATTAAGTCAATTGATTGTGCGGTAACCATATCCACCGGTTTTAATTGGCTTGATCGATAGCTGTTTAATTTAGCACACAACTCATTCAGCTTATGCCAAGTCGTAGCAGCATTTTTTTTGAATTCAGCCAGTCGTTCTTTACTAGTTCTGGGTATTAAAACAGTTGCATGCAATGAAATATTACGGTGATATTTTTTACCATCACCTGCAGTTTCAATATGACCGGACTGCTGGTTTATTACTTTAGCACCTTTTACAACTGTATATTGTGTTGTTTTTTTATCTTCAATGTCGAGTCTAAGCGGCCATGTATCAAACAATGGCTTGTCGCTATTATTATTTGCAGATGATTTAGCATTAGGATTGTGCACAGTCAAATCAAGAGTAATACCTGCACCACGATAAACACTACGCTCATGTAACTCGGCTGCGCTAAGCTTGTTAATTTCAACTCCAGGTAAATCTAGAATGACTGCAGTAAGTGCAGCATCGTCAATCTTAAGCTCACTAGCATCTTCAGCAATGATGTAACTGGGACTAAGTGTTTGTCGAGTACCAAAACCATAATAACCATTACCATCAACCATCCAGGCGCCAGCGACATAACTCACTCCAACACCCAAATTCCACTGCAATAATTGATGTCTATCCAAAGCGCTTGTTAACTCTAGCTTGCCCAATGATCCGGCGATCGTATGGGCTTGAACCTGAATGCCACCGCTGATATTTGTATCTCTAAAAGTTATGTGATTGGCAAACAAACCAGGTAATTGATAAAAAGTGTCATGCTGCGATTTATACTCATAATTCACCCCTAATCGAATCGATTTATGTTTGAATGATCCACCTAAAGCCAATGCCAGTTTATACTGGAGATCACTAGATGATGAGTGCGCTGCAGCCGCGCTAATTGTGCCAACCTCGCTACAATCTAATGCACCAGTTGCATTAATTACGAAACCATTGCTGAGCTCTAAATGTGGCGTAACAATCTTAACGTTACTACGATCGATGCCAGAATTTGGGTCAGCATAATGTTGCTCGCCGGTAGATTTTATATAAGACACTTGTAGATCAACGCGAACCCCATCTAGGCCATAGCGTTCTTGTAATAGTTCACGCAAACGTTTTTGGGCGATTCCTTTAAATAAGGTGTGTAATAAATTGCTACCGGTGATGCCAGCATTCCAGCAGTTCGCCAAGCTATCATAGAGACTTGAGTCATTACGAAAACATTCTCGCAAAATTCCAACAAGCGGCTCTCTCTCTGCAATTGCATTAAATTGAGCGAGCCACTGCTGCTTGGAAAGTTTATTATTGTTTAACAGATTTTTTAAGTCGTTACTGATTAGCGAAATAATATTGACTGAAACACCATTAATCAGTAAATCAATTTGCCATTGATGACCTTGATACCGCTGAGTAATCATGGGATTTTCTAGTATAATTTTGCCATTTTTTGCGCTTAGGAGTAGGGTGCCACCACCCAATTCTTTACTTATTGCCTCAAGTGCCGCAACTTTTTGCTCTGCTGATAGATTTTTATCACTTAGAATTTTCGGAATTTTATCATTGCTGAATTTAGCACCCTTGATAATCACATCGCCCTTGTTAGAAATAACGCCACTATGACCATCATCATGAAATTCATTGAGTTTATCAGTAGAGGTTTGTTTTGAACTTTTATTACGGTATTTAAACCACTCTTTGCGTTGTAATTTGATTAACTGGCTGGATTCTTTGGGCAATAAAGCAATATTCGACTCTTCAGAATAAATGATGGTCCCTTGCTTGCCCTTGAAGTCACAACCTATTAACTTTGTATCACCTTTGGGGACAATTTCAACTTTGCCATCCTTTGAATTAAATTCTGGGGCCTGAATTTCCTCACCTGACGTGCTTGATTTGCGCCGCATGAGCAGAATTTTTTGCACTATAGATTTTGGAGGTAGCTTTTCTTGAAGTTCATACGTTACCAAGTCTGGCTGCAAATCACCGCCATGGTAGCCAAACAGTATATGACCTATTGCGTTAATTTTAGTCGGACCAGATACGCTAACGATCCCAAGATCAGTTATCAAACCAGTGTATTGATTTTCTTTGCTGCCAGGTCCGCCAATAAGCTTAGTTTCATTATACTGCACACCCGATTGAGCAAGGATTGCGTTACTAATTCGCTGAGCAGTGGATTGATCAATATCAGTACTTAAACACCAGCTTGGGTAATATACCGTCGTTAAATCTTTATAATAGCCATCATGACGCTGACCGTTTCTATCGATAAAAACATATTTCCAATCTTTTTTGCCTTTATACACAATAATGTTATTGCTATTAGACAGTTGCACTTGCGATGGATTGCTAGTTTGAAAGGTAATGACAGGCTTAGCATCAGAATTAGCTTGGAAAGTTTTGCCAGGATCAGTCATCACGAGTCTAAGCGATTCCTTACCTTCAATAGTGCCTTGCAATGTCATATTGCCAGGTGTTTGTAGCAGTAAATCCTTAGCACTAATATTATTAACACTAAGGTCATTTTTATTGAGGATATACAAAATATTTTTGGTGCTTATACTATCACCTAGGCTGATTGGTGCATTAAGAATTAAATCAATGCATAAACTAGCCGTGTTTTTGTTTAGTGATACCGGCGTATCTGTTGCCATGCTGAGCTTATTAGTAAATTTATAATGACTCGCATCACCATATTGATCCAGAAAGTCTTGTGCACTTTGAAAATTGGTAATATTTAGATAACCTTCTGCAGCAGAACCAGCACCTTTTAAATTTTCTTCATGCTTTGCTTCAATAATTAATTTGCTGGCTTGATAAGTGCCTTGATCATCAATGCTACCCGTCTTTGTGCAATAGTCATTGCCTGCTCTAGAAGATGTTTTAGTATAGTGCGTCGTATCACTAAAGTCGTCTACACAGTAGAGCATTGCTTTAGTATTACCTTTGGCAATGTAACTTTCACCCTTGCGGGAAATATTGCCATTAGCTGTTGTGTTGGACGATTCCGATTCTTCAATTTTTTTACCGGTAAAATAAGCATCACCACCGTTGTCAATTTTGCCGGCATTAAAGTAATAAAAGTAACTGCCAATTTGCTGGTCGTTGATGGTGTTAATATTGCCGTGGTTTTGGCAGCTAAATAAGCCATATAGTTTTAACGAACGTGATTCAATATTGCCGCTATTATAAGCATAAAGCGCCTGGATTTTTTGACTGCCAAATGTTTTTGATGTGGCGTTGTTGAGATTGAAAAATATTGCGGATTGAGACTCATTGGTTAAAGCGAGTGAATCACGCCAATGTATTTTTATACCATTAGTACCACGTCGATTGTAAGTAGGCACGTCAGGTGCCACGTTAATAAGTGCATCTGAAGTGTGGGTTGGCAGGAGGCTGGATGCTAAATCCCAGTAATAATCATTGTCTTTTCGTTGTTTTTGTTCTGCTGTTAGTTCGGTATTATCTGTGTTGATTTCTTCTGTTGTGGGGTTTTTATTTTGTGCGCTGCTTTCTTTGTTGGCCTCATTGTCCGTTGGATTATTAGGCTGCGTGGTGCTTGAAGTATCTTCGTTATTTGTCGCAGAGGGTTCAG
>CAYXLV010000178.1:0-4730 GCA_964465995.1 uncultured Coxiellaceae bacterium
GCTGCTGTTGCTGTTGCTGCTGCTGTTGCTGTTGCTGCTGCTGTTGCTGTTGCTGCTGCTGTTGCTGTTGCTGTTGCTGTTGCTGCAAGTACTTTTCTAACAAATCTCGATTAAACTTCGCATCCGCAAAATTAGGCTGCTGCTGCAAAGCCTGATTATATGCAGCAATAGCCTGACGATATTGCCCAAGCTTAGCTAACGCATTACCACGATTATAATTAGCAACAGCCGTTTTTTGAGTCGCAAAAAATTTAGCGGCTTGCTGATAATTCTGCGCACGATAATTCGCAACACCTTTCCAAGCTTGCTGCTTAAATAATTGCGCAGCCTTTTTAGGCTGTCCTTTCGATAAAGCATGTGCAGCTTGCTGATCACGGCGATACCATAAATCCGTCCACTGCCAAGCCAATGCTGGCAATGACCATATCAATAAAGCACCCATCAACACTCGTTGCTTCATTTACAAAACCCCTCGACGAAAACCCAGCAAGACAATCGGCAGCAACAATAAAACAAACCATCGCCCCTCATCTTTCCACAAACCAGTCTTTGCCGTCGTGTTTTTAGCTTGCATACCAAAATGCTGCATCGCCGCACTAGCCAGTAACTTATCACCATCCTCATTATTAGCAGTGAAATGCACATAACGACCACCGCCCGCACGCGCGATCGCTTGCAAAGCAGCTTGATCCAATTTGCTCAGCGCTATGGCACCTTGCTGATTTTTTATAAAACCACCATCCGTTGCCGGCATGGGCGCGCCCTGCTGTGAGCCAATACCTAACACCGAAACACGATAACCATGTTGATGTAATTGCCTAGCGACCGTCATCGCTTTTTGCGATCCGGCATCAGCAGTGACTAATAAAATCGAACCTTTATTGGCACCCGCTTGCTGCAACAACTGCCCAGCTTTTTTTAGTGCCCAACTCACATCATGACCACTGACTGGCATAATATCTGGATTCAAAATAGCGACTTGATTAGTAATCGTAGCGGCATCCGTCGTTAAGGGTGACACAACAAACGGCTCACCTGAAAAAACAATTAAACCCGTTTGCCCTTCGCGACTGCGCTTTAAAATATCTAACACTTTAAACTTAGCCCGCGCTAAACGTGACGGTTTCACATCAGTCGCTAACATACTTGATGATAAATCTAAAACAATCACCCGCGAGGCTAATGAACGAAACACCGGTTGCTCCACACGTTTCCAAGCAGGACCTGCCAAAGCAAAAACAGCAAGCACCCACGCTAAAATTAAATAGACTATCGGCCAAAGCGAAGACCGTTGTTGCACTCCCACTAATTGCGCTTGCAACAAATGCGCATCACACACCTTCTTCCAGTTATTCGCGGCCTGCGATCGATAACGCCAGCGCCATACCACCAGCAACAATGGTATTAATCCATACCAAGCTGCCGGTCGAATAAAATGTAAATGCCCTATCATTGCAGTAAACCACCTCGCATACATAAAGCCACACCTAACAGCAACGCCATCCCTAATGGCCAAGGGTACAACGGTTGCTTGGGACGAAAAATCGACTTAGCACTTGCCACCGGTTCCAAACGATTTAAATCCGCATAAATCTTTTGCAAGCTTTGAGAATCTTTCGCTCGAAAATACAAACCGCCCGTTTCTTTAGCAATTTTTTGCAAGGTTTTTTCATCAAGATCCATCGATGGATTCGTAACTTGCGGACCAAAAAAACCAGGTGTCAGCATCTGATCAGAACCCAAACCAATCGTATAAATCTTAATACCTAACTTCTTCGCTATCGCAGCAGCCCCTAACGGTGAAACCGCCCCTGCATTATTTTGACCATCGGTTAACAAAATCAACACGCGACTTTGGGGTGGATAGTGTTTTAACCGCTTAATCGCTAAGCCAATTGCATCACCAATCGCCGTTTGCGGGCCCGGCAAACCGATACTCGAATCATCAAGCATCGCCAACACTGTTTGCCGATCAAACGTCATCGGCGTTTGTAAATAAGCACGCGTACCAAATAAAATTAAACCCAAGCGATCACCACGCCGCGCTTTAATAAATTTTCCAGCCACGGCTTTAATCACTTGCAAGCGATCGACCGCCTCGCCATGCAATTGCATATCTGGAATACGCATACTGCCGGATAAATCAATCGCCAACATAATATTGCGTCCACTGCGCGGCAATGAAATCGGCTGCCCCAACCACGTGGGACCACTGGCAGCACTAACCAGTAAAATCCAAATCAACCATAACAAGATAAACTGACTGCGCCGCGTCGCAGAGGCCACTGCTTGGCTCTGCAGCATTGCTTGGATCGCATGGAAAAAAGGCAGTTTTAATGCACCGCTCATCGAACGCTCAATGGCTGGCAAACACCAACGCACGAACAACGGCAGCGGTAGCAAACAAAACATCCATGGTGAAATAAACTTAAACACCTTTGCTATTACCCTTAATCCATTTTTCAACTAATGCAAATAACGCGTCATAATCCACCTGCGCGGTTTTTTGATAAGGCGCCGATGCGAGGACGCGACCAGCGCCTTCGCTAAAATTAGTGGTATTAGCCGTGTTATCTAAAAACGCCAGCCACGCATCACCTTGTAAACCCGCCACGGTTTGACGCGCATGCTGAATCAAAGCAACACGTCTTAATAAGATTGATAGCTCGATAACAATGGTATGATTCGGTGTCGTGGCAGCAGCTTGACGCAATTGATGCAAACGCTGCAACGCTAACTTGGCAACCTGATGGCGTTGTTGACGACGATAAATTAAAAAAATCAAATATCCAATCATCCCTAATACCAAACCTAAAACGACATACCAACCCGGCGCTAACGGCCACCACGAAATGGCGGCGGGCTGATGAATATCTTTTAGCTTTAACAATGGATCCATCACAACGCTCCTAAAATTTTGCTAATAGGTTCATTGGTAGCCAGTTCAATTAACGGAATTTTGCGCCGCTTCAATACAGATTGCAGATGCGCTAACCGCTCCTGAAAATAATGAATATACTGTTGTTGAAAATCGGTTGCAGCCGTATTCATTGCCAACGTCATTTGACCATCACTAATCGCATAGTGATTGGGTGTCGGTGGTGTTTTTTCTAAAGGATCAAATACAAAGCCGGCCACAATTTCATTATGGCGTGATAATTGGGTTAAGCAGCGCTCGGTGCTGATATCAAAATACATAAAATCACTTAAAATAAAAATCAAACTGCCCGGCCGCGTCACCGCGCGCAAACGCTGCAATGCTTGGTTTAAGGCTTGTGGATTTGCCTCAGCGGGTTGTTCTGCGCTGAGCTCACTGATATTTTTCAGCAAAGAAATCACACCCAATTGGCGACTGCGTGGGCGCAATTCAAAATGCTCATTATCTGAAAATACAATTCCACCAATACGATCCCCTTCCCGCGCACTCGCCCAAGCCAGCAAAGCAGCAACACGTGCTGCAATCACCGACTTAAACGCCACTCGCGTAGCAAAGCGCATGGATAAACTTAAATCGACTAAAAATAAAACCGGGCGTTCGCGCTCTTCTTGGTAAATTTTCGTGTGCACCACATTGGTTCTGGCCGTCACTCGCCAATCAATACAGCGCGCATCATCACCCGCTTGATACATGCGCGCTTCTTCAAAATCCATACCGCGACCACGCATCGTCGATAAATAATTTGCGCCTTGCAAGGTATGCACCTTTTTTTTATGACGACGCTTAAATTGCAAGGCTTGGTGTTGTAGCTGAATAAGCTCAGCTAACGTCACGCTGATTCCTTGACTCATGGTACGGCAACTCGATTTAAAATTTCCGTAATAAATTGATCGGGCGTAATGCCATCGGCTTCTGCTTCAAAAGTCAGTAACACACGATGCCGTAATACATCATGCGCAACCGCATGAATATCTTCCGGCGCAACATAATCACGCCCCGCTAACCAAGCATGCGCTCTTGCACAGCGATCCAAACTAATCGTACCGCGTGGACTTGCTCCAAAGCGTAACCATTGGGCTAAATCACTGCTATACGTTGCAGGTTGGCGCGTCGCCATCACTAATTGCACCATATATTCTTCCAACGCTTCGCTTAAGTGCAAATGCAGAATTTGCTCGCGTACATTAAAAATTTGTTGTTGTGTGACGGTGATTGGCGACGTTGGATTGGATGATTGTGGTGAGAGTGCTTGCTGACGTGCTAAGTGTAAAATCGATTGCTCAGTGGATTGATCAGGATAATCAATTTGCACATACATTAAAAACCGATCGAGTTGCGCTTCTGGCAAAGGATAAGTCCCTTCTTGCTCAATGGGGTTTTGGGTTGCCATAACTAAGAATAATGCGGGTAGCTCATGTGTGGTACGACCAATACTCACTTGGCGCTCGGCCATTGCTTCTAATAATGCAGATTGCACTTTCGCCGGCGCACGATTAATTTCATCTGCCAAAATTAAATGATGAAAAATAGGTCCAGGTTGGAAATTAAACGAACCGTCTTGTAAATGGTAAATATCGGTGCCGGTAATATCGGCCGGTAATAAGTCAGGGGTAAATTGAATACGGTGAAAATCACCTTCGATGCTCATGGCTAACTCTTTAATCGCCGTGGTTTTTGCTAATCCTGGCGCACCTTCAACTAGCAAATGCCCATCGGCTAATAAAGCGATGAGTAAGCGAGTAATTAATTTTTCTTGGCCTAGGATGCGTTGGTTGAGATGGCGTTTGAGTTG
>CAYXLV010000179.1:0-4725 GCA_964465995.1 uncultured Coxiellaceae bacterium
ACCATCACCTGCAAAAAGCCCAAATATAATTGCAGATAAAACAACATATTCACTTAAAAATAAACAATCAAATAATCCGCCGCCTATGTTTGTTAAAAAAGCTGAGCCTGCTCAAACAGCTGCCTCAAGTTATGCCAACAAAGAAAAGAGCATCGCACAAGAAGCTCAAGTCTTTTTAAAAAACTTCCTGCAAGAGTCAAATAAATCAAACAAAGCAAAAGATGACTTACATACCCCAATAGATCAAGCTGATACCAAGAAGAAAACACAAGAATTCTTAACCAATTTTGTGAGTGAAGCCAAAAGCTCAACTCAAAAATCAACTCCGCAAAATATAACCACGCCAACCACTCAGTCAAATATCAATAGTCAGAGTTTTTTCAATGAAAAACATCGGTTGTATGATGTCACATATCAGTGCCATGGCTATTACTTTTACAGTAGAGATCGCAAGCTAATGTTTTTTCGTCCAGAAACTAAGATGGATCAACCTATCGACACATCTAACTGCATTGCTCGCAAAAGCTATACCATCTTCAACCCAGAAAAAGATCTTTTTCAAAGTTGGCACCAGCTGTTATTCAATGCTGCCTTTAACTGTGCGGGTTATTACATCTATGACTATTTTAGCTGCATGATGTGTTTTCAACCGGCTTTCTTTCCAAATCACGATGAAGATATCATCAATGAAAGCAAACCGCAGCCGAGTTTGAATGAAAGATCAGTATTTAATTAGCTGAAGACAGTACTTATTGCCAATAAACACATAAGTAGTTAGCAGCAATACCTGCAATAAATCCAAACACATGTCCCTCCCATGAAACCTGTGCTTTGCTTGGAAATAAATTAATCACCAAGCTGCCAAAGTAATAAATACAAACCACCGCCAAAACAATGGCTAATATGGATGGCTGATAATAAGCGTGAATTAATAAATACCCCCAATAGCCCATTACCAAACCACTAGCACCGATATGGATACCTGGCCTTGCAAATAACCAAACTAATAAACCGCTAAGCAAAATAATGGCAATAGATACACAGAAAAAGGTGTGCTGCCCTTGCAGCAAAATAAAATTCACTAAGACAAACAATGGCAAGGTATTAAACATCAAATGATTAAAATCGCCATGCAAAAAAGGTGAGAAAACAATACCGACCAAACCAAATGGATGCCTTGGCCAAATGCCTAAGACATTTAATCGATAGCTTAATAAAGCATTCACAATGGTGATCGCCCACAAACCTGCAAACAGCCACAACACCAAAGGCAAGTTGGCTTTCATCGCCTCGATCACAATCTGTAAGGTATTCGCTATTGATTCCATCTATTCCTCCGCCCCGTAAGCTACCCGAAATTCAAAGCTTACTCAACTTGCAATCACTCCCAGAACCAGTCATTATTGAGCAGCTTGAACGCCCGAAAAGATAACATAATGGACACTAGCACACGATTCCCACGACTGATGACCATCAATTCTCCAGCTGAATTACGTCTGCTGGCCGAAGACGAACTACCACAATTAGCCACTGAAATCCGCCAATTTATGATCGAAGCCCTCGATAAAATCGGTGGTCACTTTGGCGGCAGCATGGGAACGGTTGAGCTGGCTATTGCTTTACACTATATCTACAACACCCCAGACGATCGCCTGATTTGGGATGTCGGTCATCAAGCACATCCACACCGCATCTTAACCGGTCGCCGCGACCAATTGCACACGCTGAAACAAACTCGCGGTATCGCTCCTTTTCCAACACGCAGTGAAAGTGAATACGACAGCTTTGGGGTTGGCCACTCCAGCACCTCAATTGGTGCTGCACTCGGGATGGCCGTGGGCGCTGAGCTAAACCACACTGCATGTCGTGCGATTGCGATAATTGGTGACGGTGGCTTAACAGGCGGCATGGCTTTTGAAGCGCTTAATCATGCTGGTGCACTCGATCCAAATTTGTTAGTCATTCTAAATGATAATGAAATGTCGATTTCTGAAAATGTTGGCGCACTCACCAGTTATCTCGGTCGAGTTTTATCCAGCAAGTTATATGCTAACTTTCGCGAAGGCAGCAAAAAAATCTTAGAGAAAGTGCCCCCCATTTCTCACCTAGTTAAACGCACTGAAACACATTTAAAAGGCTTAATGGTACCTGGCAGTTTATTTGAAGAATTGGGTTTTAATTATGTTGGTCCCATCGATGGGCACGATCTTCCCACCCTCTTAAAAACACTGACGACACTTAAAGATTTACAAGGCGCCAAATTATTACACGTTATTACGACTAAAGGTAAAGGCTACGCACCTGCTGAAGCAGAACAAATAAAATATCATGCTGTAAAACCCGGCTTTCACTCTAAAACATCATCACCAGCCAACGAAAAAAAATCGAGTTATTCTGATATTTTTGGCCAGTGGCTTTGCGATACAGCTGCCAAAGATCCAAAATGTGTTGGCATCACACCCGCAATGCGCGAAGGTTCAGGCATGGTCGAGTTTTCTAAACGGTTTCCCGATCGTTATTTTGATGTCAGTATCGCCGAACAACATAGTGTGACTTTTGCTGCTGGACTTGCTTGTGAAGGGTTAAAACCGGTTGTTGCTATTTATTCAACTTTTTTACAGCGCGCTTATGACCAGCTTATTCATGATGTTGCTTTACAAGAATTAGATGTCACGTTTGCTTTAGACCGTGCCAGCTTAGTGGCCGATGGACCAACACATGCGGGTATTTTTGACTACAGTTTTTTACGCTGCATTCCTAATATGGTGATTATGGCCCCGGCCGATGAAAATGAATGTCGGCAAATGCTGAGCACTGCTTATCAATATAATGGTCCCGCTAGCGTGCGCTACCCCCGCGGTGGTGGTCCTGGTGTTAGTATTAGCGAAGCATTAACCACCTTACCGATTGGCAAAGGCACTTATTGTCACCACGGTGAAAAAATTGCAATTTTAGCGTTTGGCAGCATGGTTAGCACAGCAACACAAGTCGGCCAAGCCTTAAATGCAACTGTGATTAATATGCGCTTTATCAAACCACTTGATGGCGAACTTATTAAAGAGGTTTGCGCCAAGCATGACGCAATTATTACTCTCGAAGAAAACGTGATTGCCGGCGGCGCTGGCTCAGCCGTCAGTGAGTTTTTAGCGAGCCACCAGTTATTCATACCAATTTTACATTTAGGCTTACCGGATGAATTTCCAACACACGGCAACCCTAACGATTTACTGATCAGTTATGGACTCGATGCAAAAAGCATTCACGAAAAAATACAATCCTTTATTAAAAAATTAGCTAGCACCACTTGTTAACACCAACTCAGCCATAATGGCAGCACCGATTGGCAAAGCATCTTCATCAATATCAAACCGAGCGGAATGCAACGGCTCGGTAATATTTTTTTCAGGGTTACCACTCCCTAAAAAGAAAAAAGCACCCGGACAATGCTGCAGATAATATGCAAAATCTTCAGCCCAACCCGCGGGCTCAGTCTGATGATCAATGTGCGCTGCGCCAATTATTGTGGTTGCCGCTGCCACAACTTGCTGCACACCTTGCTCATGATTAATCACTGCATCATAACCACGCAAGTAATCAAATTCACAACGATAATTTTTCTCAACGAGCTTTGTCACTGCTTGACGCATGCTATTTTCAATAAAGTCTCGATCCGCTGCATCAAAGGTGCGAACAGTACCAGCAACTTTTGCGGTATCTGGAATCACATTAAAAGTATCACCCGCCAAAAATTGCGTCACACCTAACACCGCAGGATAATCATGATTTTTGCGCATTGGCACAATATTTTGCCAATCTAAAATCAATTGCGCAGTTGGAACCAATGGATCCAAGCCATCTTGCGGCCGCGCTGCATGACAACCTCGCCCTGTGACCAATAAATCAAAGCGATCGCCTGCCGCCATTAACGGCCCAACTCGCGTCCGAATCTTACCAACCAACGTGCCAGGATCATTATGCAAACCATAAACTTCATCCACACCATTTAAACAACCTTGCTCAATCATGCCCAACGCACCACCGGGAATTTTTTCTTCACTGGGTTGGAATAGAAAACGCACATTGCACTGCAAATTGCTTTTACGTTCAGCAAGCAAGCGAGCGGCCGTCAACGCAATTGTCATGTGCGAGTCATGGCCACACATATGCGCTGCCACAGTATTTTTTGAAATAAATTCATGGGTATTTTGTTCTTGGATAGGCAGCGCATCCATATCAGCGCGCAGTGCCAGGGTTTTTTTGGGGTTTTCGCAAGTTAAATCAGCCGTAAACCCATAACCCCAACTGTCTTTGATTTGATAGCCTAGCTTTTGCAAAATGCTTTTACAGTAGGCGGCTGTATTTTTTTCTTGCAAACTTAGTTCCGGGTGCTGATGTAAATGTCTGCGGCATTCGCTACTCCATGCTTGAAGTTGTTTAGCATGATTTAAAATGTCATTGTCCATAACAGGCTATCTCCATTGCTTTATTATTTAAGGTTGTCCATTAAAAATGCCACGTTATGGTAACACAAAAGCAATAAACAACAGATGAGCCTGTATTTTTTTCTGCTCATGATCAATGCAATGATGATAAAGCTTCAGTACAAAATACATCAAATAATCACAACGTTAACTAAAAAAAAATAAAGTTAGTACACTCTGTGCTGAAACTGCAGGGCGTTATTTTTATAGAATTTATTAAAATGTTTATTTAAGTTCATTTCTA
>CAYXLV010000180.1:0-4710 GCA_964465995.1 uncultured Coxiellaceae bacterium
GAGCTACACTCTTGATGACAAGGGTTAGTAGTGAGAGCTAAATGAAGAAGACCATTTTAATGGCGTTTATTCTGTCAATTTGTTGCACATCTTTTGCTGCAGACAAAGATCAGTTGGATCAGGAGCGGTTAGTGCTATCAAGCTCAATCCAGGCGGCCAAACAATATCCTTCTACGAGAACAAAATCACTGCGAAAAATTCACGCCATGCTAAATGCTTCTGCAAAAACATTGCCGCGTGATGTCATTAATAAAGTCATGATGGTGCTGCGGTGCGGACAAGCGCGAGGGATGTTGCACAACAATATTTTAAGCGTCATTGATTATTCATTATCGTCTGATAAAAAAAGAATGTGGGTGTTTAGTCTTGTTGATCACAAATTACTGTTCCATACGTATGTTTCGCACGGCATTAAGTCGGGTACATTAAATTCAACGCTTTTCTCAAATCGAAATAACAGCAAGATGAGCAGTATAGGTGTTTATAGCACGGATAATGCTTATTACGGTCGACATGGTCTTTCGCTGAAACTGCATGGATTGGATCGGGGGTTTAATGATAATGCTTACAATCGTTTTATTGTGATGCATGGCTCTTGGTATGTGAATGAAAATTTTATCAAAAAATATGGCCGTCCTGGACGCAGTTGGGGTTGTCCGGCATTGCCAGCAAGTTTGACCAAGCCGATTATCAATACCATTAAAAATGGCACCATTATGGTGGTGTATTACCCTTTTGATCAGTGGTTGGCGCGGTCTAAATATCTTAATTGTCGTGAATTTCTTAAAACCGATGGTGGTTCGGCTGCAATGGTGCAGGGCCGGCCTTTAAATAAACAAAACCAGTACCGCAGTAATATTTTATTTGCCGATAGAAATAATGATAACAAGCGTGATATGCAAGATCCTATTGTGGTGGTGCGGGTAGATGTTTATGAGCAACTTTTTCACAAGAAACCACCGCTAGGTCGAATGTTAAGGCGACAAATTAACGGGACTGAATATATCGCATTGACGGACACTGAGTTGCAACGATTGGATGCCGATAAAAATAATTCTCTAGATGCTGCAGACAAAGATAATTTCACTCAGCTTTATTTTGTGATTCCAGTGATTAAAATGAAGCGTGGTTTTTATGCCACTGAAATGAAAATTGTGTCGTTGGGTAAGGTCAGGGCTATTCGGTTAGTGCCTAATAAATTTGGTAGTGAGCAACAATTTAGAGGCTATCGTATTCAGCGTGATGGCCAGTCTGATATTCATTTAAAATCATCAAAGCAGTTTATTCGTTGGTTGGGTTTATAGTTTTTTTACTGTCAAAAGCTGTATGCCATATGAAAAATTGGCCGCATCCCTCACATTAAACTCATGTCTCGACAATACAGGCTTCGGTTTTAAGTTGATACGCAATATTTAAAAGCTAAATCCACAAAAAATAATGACAAACTTTTCCCCGCAGTTTGCGGGTAAATATTACATCGTACAATAATAGTGGGTCGCTCATGTGGGCTGGTTTTATATTTAGATTCTTGCATTTATTCCAATCTTATCATCATTGTTATTGTTATTTATATTGTTTTGACTAATCGGCGAGGATGTTTCAGTCATCTGTATACTAGCGCTAGTGATTGCATAAGCCTGATATAACGTCGATGAATGTGTTAATAACTCTTCGGCGTTGTGTTTTGGTGGGGAAGGGTATATAGGTGTGCTGTCAATCATTTGGTCCGAGTTTTTTTGCTCCTGCAAAAATTTTGCAATGGTTGGTTGCTTGGTTAGATCGATATTTTTATCAACTACTAAATATAAGACTTTACTTTTAGCGTAATCAATAATGTGCTGAAAATCATCGCTCATTTTGTTATCTGTGCCCATAAATGGGGGGTTAAAGAAGGTGCTTAACCCAGAAAAAGTGGCATTAATTTTTGTGTCAAGGAAGCATCGCCGCAACGCTTGGTCGGTTGTAAGCTGATCAACAAGCTCAACAATTGATTCGGCAGACTGGCTATGCATAATAAAAGTAAAACAATAACTTTTTGCAAATTGTATGCGCAAGCTAGTGTCAATGGTTTCATTAGTTATCATAGCCCTAAAAATTCCCTGATCTTTAAAGCTTTTATCTTTAAATGCTTTGCCCAAGTACTCGCCGCATTCTTTCATTTGCCAGGGAGTGTAGGGGCATTGCATGTAATCAAATCGATGCAGTAGCAGAGGGATAAATTGACGGGCCTGTGGATAATGGCTAAAGGTGCTAATAATTTTAGTAAAATTTTTGCTTAGCCATTCGTCATTTTTGAGCGAAGGCTCTTTGCAAAAAACGCTCATGCTATGTGTGTTAAAAAAATGATGCAAGTTGTTTGCTCCTAGCGAAATCGTGTGTTGAGGATCATCCACTAGTAGCGTGAAATACCAAAAAATCTGCGCTTTGGTCATTGAGCCGGTCTTCAAATGCTTGAGGTTGCTGCTGGAAAACATCACTAACTCATGAATAAAGGCATGCCACTTAGGTCCTTCAGTTCGGCATTTTTTCTCAATGTTTGCAAAGCAGCGTTTAAAGTTAAATACGAAGTGCGCATCATTCATTATGTCGTCGCTGGGATTTAGCATTGCTACTTTATCGGAGTTGGACATAGCACTAAAAAATTGATAGGCAAGTTCAGGGTCATTAATACGTGAGAATAGGTCTGCGTGTACGCTAGGGAAAGCTTCAGTGGAGATTAAACGAAGAGCACTAATTGCATTATTATAAAATTCTGTTTTGACAAATTTTTGCTCGGTATTGTCCGGTTTAAATAATAATCGAATGGCATCATCGACCCCGGCTTCGCTGGTGGTAGCTACAGTGCTTAGAATTTTTTCAGCATGTTGTTGGCGCAGTTGTATTGGGCAGTGCGTTAAAATGCTGCCAATAATTGCAAGATATTCTTGATCCAGTGTGCAGTCATCAACTAAATTCAAATAATCTAGTAAAGGTGTTTTTTCGATTTGTGTAGTTAGTGCTACTGCAAACTGAAGATCAAACTTATCCAGTTTAAATGCATTTCCCCACGCTCTATTTTTATCACTGCAGAGCTTGAGTAGTAATGCAGTAGCATCAAAATATTGATGTTTACTATATTGGGTTAATGTTCGTATGAGGCAATTTTTTTCAGCTAATTTTCCTAGCACAATATCATCATTATGCTTAATAAATGTTAAATTTGGTTCAAGTCGGCCTTCTTCAACTAATGAGAGATAATAATAAACCTGGTCATCGCCATAAGTAAAGCGCTCTTTTTCAGCAATAGTAATTAATTTATCTACTACAGGTAGCCAAAGCTGCATATTATCATCGCCTATTTTTCCCTGCACAATGGAGAATAGCTTGGGTAAAATACTGATGCTGTCATAAAAATCTTTGAAATTTAATAAAACAAAAGGTGCATCCAGAAAGATTAAAGCGCATTCCGGGCTATTGATTTTTTTAAATAGGTCACACAGAGAAGGTTTGTGTTTTATCAAATGCAAGCTGTTAGTTGAGAATGAGACTTCTAGTTGTGAAGCTAAGAGAGGTGAAACATAAGGCTGAAATTTATCCCTCAATAGTTGAATAATTTGCCTTATCTTGGATGGGGTGTAGTAGACGGCCTCTTGATTTAAACAGATAAATAATGAATAGTATGAGGCCATACTATTATATTGACATTCTAGGAAGGTATCAAAAAAATTAATGCAGTTAGCTTTGTCAGCTGCAGTAAAGATCTGATCGATCAGCAGGGCAAAATTGTGTTTTTTGAACATTCGGTCAATGAGTTTAGGCAATGTTAACTCCATTGTGATTGCTGGGTCAACGAGTGCTCTAATATGGAAATTCAATTTAGAACTTTCATTGTGGTATTTTGCTAGATTTCTAAGAATGGATAAAGCTCGTGTATTAGGTGCTGTTTTTTCCTTAAAGACTAAATAAGTATCGAGAAGCGTTTTTTTACAGTCAAAGCCTATGCCTTCACAGCTCAGTATGTCTAGCACTAGCTGCGTATCAATTTCAAACAACGGTATTTTTTTACAAATGCCTAAGTCAGCTATTTTGTTCAGCAATTCATGGTGGTTTTTTTCCAGGCAGGTGCTTACCATTTCCTCTAACTTATTTTCATTGACAATTTTCTCAATAAAAACTTGTTCATGATTTTCAATGAGTGAGGCTGGTTGTTTTGGGCAATTAAATAATGTCAGCACAAGTTCGAATCTGCTGGCTGCCATTTCTGGCGTTAGCTTATCAGTGGGGCATAGCAAAATTAGCCTCGCTTGCACAGAAAACCAATCCATTACTGAGTTGCCCATTATTTTAGTAACGTGTGAATAGTAATTCATTAGTTGGTTATTGGTATTAAGTATTGGAGCGAGTATTGCTTGCGGAAGTCTCAAAAAAGCTTCTGCAGCAGCTGGTTTGGTGATTTTTGTGAAAATTTTGGGTAACTCGGTATTTTTGGTAATAAAATCTTGAGTGGCAGAAGTGATATTACTTGAAAAATATTTTTGTGGGCCACTTGTGAGTGCTTGGGCAACCACTTGTAATTGATCTGCATTGTCATAAACAGACTCTTGTATCAGGCATAGTAGAGCTGCCTCAGGTGTCATTGCAAATAAAATCTGTTTGCTAATAATATAATTAAAAAAACTGGTGTTTTTACAGTGTGCTGCTGTCTTAGTGATAGTATTAATAATTTCTGGG
>CAYXLV010000181.1:0-4680 GCA_964465995.1 uncultured Coxiellaceae bacterium
AACAAACTGTTTGTGAATATCGCGCTGGTGTTTTTGTAGACGTTGTAATAGTTCATGGTAGATTTGATCAATTGCGTTTAAGCAGGCAGTGAGATCAGGTAAATCGCTTGCAAACGTTTGCTCAACACTGACCGATTTGCGAATACGATTGGGTTCAACCGGGCGCTTATCAATACCGCGGGCTAAATAATAAAGGCGTTCACCGAAACTGCCAAAGTGTTGGTTAAGATAGTTAAGATCATATTGTTGTAAGTCAGCACACGTATAAATATTTAAGCGTTGCATTTTTTGGTTAGTTACTTTGCCAACGCCAAAGATTTTTTTAACGGGTAACGTTTGGATAAAAGTAGCGACTTCACTCGGTGTGATCACAAATTGCCCGTTAGGTTTTTCCCAGTCGCTGGCGACTTTAGCTAGAAATTTATTAGGTGCAATGCCGGCTGATGCGGTAAGTTGGTGTTGTTGCAAAATTTGCTCGCGGATCGCTTGCGCAATTAAAGTGGCGCTTCCCTGAAATGCTGTGTTATTGGTGACATCTAAAAAAGCTTCATCAAGTGATAATGGTTCTACAAGATCAGTGTATTGATGGAAAATATCGCGAATCTGCATGGCAATGGCGCGATACTTGTTAAAATCCGGTTGAATAAGAATAAGATCGGGGCATAATTTGCGTGCATAAGCTGTTGCCATTGCGGAGCGCACCCCATATTCGCGCGCAATATAGTTACTGGTGCAAAGCACGCCGCGTCGAGCTGCATCACCGCCAACACCAATGGGCTTATTGCGCAAACTGGGATTGTCGCGCATTTCAATTGCCGCATAAAAACAGTCCATGTCGATATGAATAATTTTACGTGTTGACATAGTGTGTCATCGTAATTCAATGCACTACCTAAAGCCAGTGCTTGGTGTTACCATGGATTGATGTCGAGTACCCTGCAACCTCCTGAGCTAAAAGCCTTTCTTGAGTTGGTGGCCACGAAATACCAGCTGTACAATAGTCTATTCCTCACCTTACCTTTTGCGGGCTTGTCCACGGCCGGTGCAAAGTTGCCGATTTTTAGTCAGGCATGCCAGCAAGGTTTAGAGCAAGGCCAATCGCCGAAGCAAATCGTTGAGAATTTTTTTAAAACGGTGTTGGTTGAAAAGAATCAAGCAGAACAGATTGATACATTATTCTTATGGTTACAATTTGTCGAAAGACAGGTTGTGTTATTTGATGCTTTAGAAGATGCTGCCTTTGCGAAAACGCACGACTTGCGTGGTACTGGCACGTTGATTGATTTTCTACAGCAGATTAAGGCAGAGCATGCGTCTGCAAAAGTGCTGAAACGTTTAAATACCTATCAAACCAGAATAGTGTTAACAGCTCATCCGACTCAATTCTATCCACCCGAAGTGTTGGTGGTTATTCAGCGTTTAGCAAAAGCCATTGACCAAGATAATATTGGTGAAATAAGAGATTTATTATTGCAGTTAGGTAAAACGCCTTTTAAATTAGACAAAAAACCTTCGCCACAAGATGAAGCAGATTATTTGATTCATCACCTTGAAAATATTTTGTATCCCGTATTAAAAAAATGTCAGGCACAATTGCAACATGCTTTTAGTCAATTGCTGCCAGCTAATCGGTTGCTGCCAGCGTTATTGGCTATTGGCTTTTGGCCAGGTGGTGATCGTGATGGCAATCCCAATGTGACGGTTGCTATAACAGCGGCAGTAGCGCAAAAACTGCGATTGAAAATTATTACCTTGTATATCAATGAAGTTAGACACTTGAAAAAAAGCCTAACATTCAAGCATATTTGGGCGCGTTTGGATGCCATTGAAAATTGCTTGATTGCAACCAAGCAAGTCGGGCAGCGTTGTGGATATCACTGTGCACCAGACTTTATTAAAGACCTCAAGCGAATTCGACAAACCATTTTGCAGCATCATCAAGGCTTATTTGTTGAAAAAATTGATGCAGTGATCAATGCGGTGCTGCTGTTTGGGTTTTATTTTGCATCAATGGATATTCGCCAAAATAGTCCAGTGCACACCAAGGTGTTGCATTTTATTTTTAAAAAAATTAAAGCAAAGTTGCCGGCTAGTCTTAAAGTAGCTGCTTTGGATTATCAACAATTAGCAGCCACCGAAAAGTCAAAATTATTATTGCAATTGCTGAACACAAAGCAGATTAAGATTGATCGTTATCTCGGAGATGATAAGCAGCTTGAAGACGTGATTGGTTCATTGCAAGTGATGCAGCAAATACAACAGGCCAATGGTGAGCTGGCTTGTCACCGTTACGTGATTAGTCATGCGCAAGCCACGCACCATGTGCTGGAAGTGATGTTATTAGCCAAGTTTGCTGGTTGGCGGTTAGGAGCGTTTACTTTTGATATCGTGCCATTGTTTGAATCGATTGAAGATTTAAAAAATGCACCTGCGATGATGCAACAACTTTACCAGTTGCCGCTTTATCAGCAGCATTTACAACAGCGTGGCCAGCAAACGATTATGCTCGGGTTTTCTGATGGGACAAAAGACGGTGGTTATGTCACGGCGAACTGGGAGATTATGCGTTGTAAATGTTTATTAGCCGAGCTATCTAAAAAGTATCATGTTGAGGTGATTTTTTTTGATGGTCGTGGTGGGCCGCCCGCACGTGGTGGTGGTAATGCGCATCAGTTTTATTTAGCTATGGGGCAGATGATGACGCAACGTCAAATTCAATTGACGGTGCAAGGTCAAACAATTACTTCAAAATTAGGAACTTTTGAATCGGCCACTTTTAATATTGAGCAGTTATTTACAGCTGGATTAGCAGAGCCGCTGGCAAACGCAGGGCTTGCACAAAAAGATGAGGATTTGTTGCAGCGTTTTTCAGATTTAAGTTTTGACTGTTACCAGGCTCTAAAATCCGATCCGTTATTTATACCTTATCTTGAACATATTACGCCGTTGAATTATTACGGTGCGTTGAATATTGCGAGTCGTCCACCACGACGTGAAAATAAAGACTCTATGTCGTTTAATGATTTGCGCGCAATTCCTTTTGTGAGTGCGTGGGCGCAAATGAAGCAGAATATACCGGGTTTTTATGGTATCGGTACGGCATTGCAAATACTCTACCAAGAAAATTGTGGTGAGCAGTTACAGGCGCTTTATAAAAATTGTTTGTTCTTTAAGGCATTATTGGATAATGCCATGCAGAGCTTATTGAAATCATTTATGCCGTTAACAAGTTATTTGGCCAGTGATCAAACCTATGGCCAGTTTTGGCAAAAGCTACAGCATGAAATGCAATTGAGTATTGAGATGCTGCAAAAAGTGACGGGGCAGTCTGATTTGTTAGCCAGTGATCCTGTCGTTGCCGCCTCCATTCAGTGTCGTGAAAATGTTGTGTTGCCGTTATTGGTTATTCAGCAATACGCATTAATGCAGTTGCGTGATGATAATCTTAAGCCTAAGTCGGCAAAAATATGGCGCAAAGTCGTATTGAAGTCACTGGCTGCTAATATCAATGCCAGTCGCAATTCCGCATAAAAAAGCCTGATATTTTTTTAGAAAATACCAGGCCATCAGTTAGATAAACTTTATATAAAATTTACATGAATGCTAACATCCCTGGGTGGTTAAACCCTTTAACCACCTTATTTTTTACAACATTTACTGAGACAGTAGATCATGTAAAGACCTGAAAGTCCGACCAGTCCATAGACTATTCTTGATACGACGGTCATGTTACCGAAAATGGCAGCTACAAGATCGTAGCCAAAAAATCCTATTAAACCCCAGTTAAGGGCGCCGACTATCACTAGTACGGTAGCAACCCAGTCGAGTACACTCATTTCTTTCATGGTATTACCCCCCTAAATTTTTCTACTACTAATATAGACAAAGAATTGTCAATTATCCACTATGGTTACAGGCGTATCCTGTTGATATTTATATGGAAATAATTATTTTTTGCGATTTTTGGGTGGGTGCGCATTAAAACGGGCGTTTGCGGCTGTTCAGGACAAGTGCAGGCAGAATATGGTTAAATTAGTGCGTTTTCCATCAAAAAGGATTTGTTATGCTAAAAAAATGTTTGCTCGTCGTATTATTGTTAGCAACCTTCAATATTTTTGCAGCGTCAAAGGTTGCTATTTTTGCCGGCGGTTGTTTTTGGTGCCTTGAGGCCGATTTTGACAAGCTCCCTGGCGTGCTCCACACCATTTCTGGTTATGATGGTGGTTCTAAAAAAAATCCAAATTATCAGCAGGTATCGGCTGGTGCTACTAATTATGCAGAAGCGGTTAAAGTGATTTACGATCCCAAGAAAGTCAGTTATCAACAATTGTTGCATTATTTTTGGCGGCATATTGATCCGACAGTGAAAGATCGTCAATTTTGCGATCGTGGTCGTCAGTATCGAAGCGCAATTTTTTATTTAGATAAACAGCAGCAAGCGCAAGCGCTGCAATCATTGCGGCAAATTAAACAAAAATTCAAGCGCGTTTATACTGAAGTTGTGCCATCAACGCATTTTTATCCAGCAGAAAAATACCATCAAAATTATTACAAAAAAAATCCACTGCGTTATCGCTACTATCGTTGGAATTGTGGTCGTGATGCGCGTGTAAAGGAGGTGTGGAATGGTAAGTCTTAAGAAAACAGTTTTATTGGGTTTATTGGTTTTTTGAAGGTTTT
>CAYXLV010000182.1:0-4661 GCA_964465995.1 uncultured Coxiellaceae bacterium
TGGTAGCTCAATGCTAATAACCATGATAAGCTTTGGCATAATTATGTCGATCCACACGCACCGTAAATTATGGGCAAGTTAACCGGAGGTCAATATGTTGAAAGGAAGCAACGCGATATTAAAAATTATTAGCAGCTTTGCTTTTATTCTCTTTTTCACTGGCGCTAATGCCACCACTCAAAAAACTGACAAAACCTATTTACCGATTAATAAAGACGTTAAACAATTTATCACCGAAATGGTGAAGCAATATCAATTTGATCAAAAAAAACTGACTGCCATTTTACAAAAGGCGCATTATTTACCCAACGTTATTCAATCCATGGAGCGCCCCTTAGAAAAGAAACCCTGGGATTTTTATCGACGTTTTTTTGTGCGTGATAAATATATTAAACCGGGCATTACCTACCGCCAAAAACATCAGCAGCAACTTGATATGGTTTATAAAAAATACGGCGTTGATCGTAATATTATTGTTGCGATTATTGGGGTTGAAAGTTTTTATGGCACGCACGCCGGTGGTTATCAAGAAATTGGCGCACTAAGCACCCTCGCCTTTCACTACCCAAAACGTCAACAATTTTTCAGAAAAGAATTAAAGCATTATTTATTATTAGCACGTGAAAACAAATTGCCTGTTTTAGAACTAAAAGGCTCTTATGCCGGCGCATTAGGCATTCCACAATTTATGCCTAGTAGTTACCGACATTATGGTGTTGAATTTAATGCGCAGCTTAAAAAATCTAAGCAAGTTAATTTATTAGATAATCATGCGGATGCCATGGCCAGTATTGGTAATTATTTAAAACGTTCTGGCTGGCAGAGAAATCAACCGATTGCAGTCCGTGCTTATGTTCGCGGCAAAATACCCAATAAAATTATTTCCAATAATGGCAAACCCAAGTATACCATTGCGCAATTAGCAAAATATGGTGTGCGTCCTGCGATCAAAATCGCACCGAAGCGTCGTGTCGCTTTAATGAAATTTACCAGCCCCGGCAGCACCGAGTACTGGATTGTATTTAAGAATTTTTATGCAATAATGCAATACAATCGCAGCCCACTTTATGCTTTAGCAGTTACCGAACTCAGTAAGAAAATCAAACATGGCTACCAACAAACGCAAACAAGCAGTGGATCTACATCAGCAAGGCAAGCTCGCTGATGCTTTAGTTATCTACAATGAATTACTGGATGAAAATCCTCAGCAAGCTGATATATTGCATGCCACCGCAATTATTTATGCACAGCAACAGCAAGTCGATACCGCTTTAGAACGCATCAACCGCGCCTTAGCACTCGATGAACATAATGCATCGTTTTATAACAGCAAGGGAAATATTTTATTACGCCTCAATCAAATTGATGAAGCCATTGCAGCTTTTCAACAAGCGATTGCTGTGAATGCTGATTATGCAATTGCGCATGCGGGATTGGGGAATTGTTATTTTCGACGCGGCTTGTTGAATAAGGCCAAAAGAGCTTACACCACTGCGACGCAATTGCAGCCTAAATATGTGGATGCGCTGTTTAATTTAGGTTTGGTGTATGCCAAGTTAGGTGAATACGAGCATGCAATTAAGCAGTTTAAAAAGGTGGTGTTGTTGCAGCCACAACGTGCTACGGCATATGGTCAGATTGCTGAAATTTATTTGCAGCGTGAAGATTATAAGCAGGCGATTGAGTATTATAAAAAGCGTTTAGCGTTTGAGTTGGAGCATGCAGATTCTTATCATAATCTTGGTTTAGCTTTGTTAAAAACACATAAAGTTGATGAAGCTATTCGGGCGTTTGAGCAAGCGTTGGTTTATAAAACTGAGCATACCGACTGCCATCATAATTTAGCCACTGCGTACCTTGAAGCAGGTGATTATGAGAAAGCTTTAAATTATTATTTACGCCAATTAGAAATCGAGCCACGCTTGGAAAGTTATTACAATATTGGTGTGTTGTTAATGCAACAACAACGGCAACGTGAAGCGATTGAATATTTTGAACAAGCCGCTAAGCTTGATCCTGATTATTTACCAACCCATTTAAATTTGGGTGCGCTTTATTTAAAAGGCAATAAAGTGGCGCAAGCGATTACGCATTATCAAGCTGCACTAAACATTGAACCCGAGAATGCGGAAATTCAACATATCTTATCGGCGCTGACCAAAGAAGGCACTGCCAAAGCTGCGCCGGCGCAATATTTACAGAGTTTATTTGATCAGTATGCGGTTTATTATGATCAACATTTAGGGAAGCATTTGCAGTATCAAGTGCCGCAAACGCTGCATCAGGCAGTCATTGAAGAAACCAACATTGAAGATCCACAGTGGAAGATTTTGGATTTGGGTTGTGGTACGGGGTTGTGTGGCGAGTTATTTAAACGGATGGCACGTGAATTAATTGGGGTTGATCTTTCAGAGAATATGGTTGCGGTCGCCAAAGCGAAAAATATTTATAGCGCGTTAGAGGTGGCAGATTTGCATGACAGCATTCATCGTTATCAGGCTGTGGATTTAATTTTAGCGGCGGATGTGTTTACTTATATTGGTGAACTTGATGCTATTTTCAATGATTGTTATCAAAGCCTCACTCATGGTGGGTTGTTTGGTTTTTCAGTTGAAAAGACGTATGTTGAACCTTATGAATTGCAACAATCCATTCGCTATGCGCACTCGAAAAATTATTTAAACAGTTTAATTGAAAAATATGGTTTTGATGTTTTGCGGTTTGATAATTTGGTTTTACGTAAGCAGCGTGATGTGGCGGTTGAAGGTTATTTGGTGCTTTTGCAAAAGAAATAAAGATGCTTGTTATTGTGCGAGTTAATTTTTCAGACTCAAGGCTACTGTCATTCTGTCATTGCGCGACCTAATCATTACCCACAAGTCAGGAAAGCAAATTTGAAATTATTTTTTGTGGGTTTAGCTTCTTTAAGTGTTGCATATTAATTTAAAACCGAAGCTTGTATTGTTGGGCAACCTCTCACTAGCGTTCGTGTATATGGACTCACCGGTTTTGTCAAAGAAAAATATTCATTAATAACATAAAAGGATAGATTGCGTGCGTATATCCGGCATCTTGTTGGGCAGCTATTACATATTGATTTTAACTACCCGTGCCCTGATGAAATTCGCTTTCCGTTACTCCTGAGCGGCTCTCCGGCTTCGATCTAAGCGGTACCCCGACATTGACCTTGCCCACACGAACGAAAGAATGTAACAGAACCGGTCTTACCTATTGTGTCATCAACGCTATATTTTCCTCCGCAAACTCTTTAAGTCGATTTAACTATTTTTTTAGCAGCGACTTTCTGCTGCATTGCTCTTGATTATTGTTCTCCCGCTGTGGAGCGTGTGTCAATGAGGAGTTCCGAGCGAAGCGAGGGAAGCTCATTGATACACGGTCCACAGCGGGATAATCTTGATCGAGAGCGATGTGGTACGCAAGATTGATACTATTCATTACAGTCTCCAGACCTTAAATATCTTGTTGATAATCTGTATTTTTAGCCACTAATGACCAAGCAATTCTGGCACTTTTATTCGCGACTGCAACGGCTGTTTTATTAAAACAACTCCGCTCTTTGAGCGCTGTTGCCCATAAACTGCGGGGATCAGATTTTCTATCAACGCCTTTGACAACAGCACGACCACCATGCACAAGCAGTCCACGTAAGTATCTATCGCCTCGTTTACTGATGCCTAACAAACACTGCCTACCTCCACTCGAATGTTGCTTGGGTACTAAGCCAAGAAAAGCCGCAAAATGGCGGCCATTTTTAAATACGGATGGATCACTTAAATGCACGGATAACATGGTTGCTGTGATTGGGCCAATACCCTCTATTTTCCCTAATCTTTGACAAAGTTCACTGTTTTTAAAAATAGTTGTAATTTTTTTGTCATAGTGATCAATTCGCTTGTCTAATTTGTCTAACTCTTCACGTAACATCTCAAATTCTTCTCGCGCGCACACACTTAATTCATTAGTTGTATCCTGTATGACTTCAGGCAAACGCTCCCTAAGTTTTGGCACACTCCGTGGAATGACAACGCCATATTCCTGCAGCAATCCTCGAATTTGATTCACTAATGCTGTGCGATTACCAATTAATCTCTCTCGTATCCGATGAATATTTTGAGTATCTTGCTGTTCAACTTGTTTAACCGACACATAGCGCATCGTGGTTTGCTGAGCGGCTATGGTAATCGCTTCAGCATCGTGAGCATCCATTTTATTAGTTTTAACAAAAGGTTTAACAAACTGAGGGCTTACCAGTTGGGTTTGAAAACCCAGGCCGGCGAATAATCTCGCCCAATAGTGTGAACCACCACAAGCTTCCATCACTATCCGCGCTCCCTGTTGTACATGTGTGGATACATACTCAACTAACTGGTTTCTTGATAATTTTTTCTTCAATTTAACTTCTCCAGCAGTATTTATGCCATGTAATTGAAAAACTTCTTTTGCAATGTCTATGCCTAATACTTTAATATCTCTCATTGGACTCTCCATCTTTTTTGTTTAAAAATAAAGCTAAATGCCATGTTAAGTGGCGTGTATATTTTGGCGCATTTTGACGCCGTTTTAAAAGGTGGTGAGTCCATTTCATTGGCTCCGTTTTCATGCATTGGCAGAAGGCTGTGACAACGGAGCCACGAACGCCA
>CAYXLV010000183.1:0-4652 GCA_964465995.1 uncultured Coxiellaceae bacterium
ATCCGGGCTTGAAATTTTTAGAATAATCAAAGATGATGTCGACACACAATCGGAGGGAAACGAGAATGTCGCCACAGCAGATTATTCAGAAACATTTACGTGATTATTTTGCCTTAAGCGCTGATGAAAAAGTTGAAAAAAAGCAGTATAGCTTTGTAAAATCCGCATTGGATGATCCTTATACTAATCCCGTTAATATTTTTTCATCTGCCTCCAACCAAGATTCCACATCGATTATCAACGAAGCCTACCAATTTTATCAATCGCAACAACGCAAGCATTTTGCACTGTATGCGTATGATCATAATGCTTTAACATTTGAGCACCTACCACCACACCATCAAGAACCGACGTTTACAGGCTTACTGGGTGACGTCAATACTATTGCGGATGTTGCAGTCGCTAACAATGACATTCGTTGCGAGATGGTGACATCAACAGCAGATCTTGCAAAATGGATTACACCTTTTCAAACTGCTTTTGGCTACACAGATCATAATGCACAAAAACTGATTGAACGCTATTCGCAACACTTGACCGGCGACCACTTATTTCACTTTATTGCTTACATTGACAACACCCCAGTGGGCTCGGCGAGTTTGTTTTTTAATGATAATGTTTGGGGGCTTTATAACCTTGGTGTGTTACCGGAGTATCGGCAACAAGGTGTAGGTACCGCCTTATTAAAAACACGTATTGATTATGTTAAAAGCCAGCAAGGCCAGCAAATTGTCTTGCATGCTGCGCCAATCACAACCCATATGACAGAGAAGATGTCATTTAAGAAAATAACATCGATTACACCATTAATTTTCGAGGTATCGGCATGAAAAAATTGGTAAAAAGCAAAAAACATGCAAAATTATTTACCAAACCGAAGTCAGTCAACCCCTTTAACGCAAGCTTAAATAACAAACACCGACTTACTGCGGCCCACCCAACTTTCAAACCACAACCGGTTCGCACTTGCTACCCTTTTCTTTTCCGTAATCGTCTCACCACTTTTTCTAGCGCTAACGCTAGTAGCATCAGTCATGCAGAGATGGCCGCAATCACCCAAAATAAAACCTCAAAAATATTCAAACCATTTCGATTAAATGATAGCGAATTATCAGTGCGCCCACTCACTGAAACTGAGCTAGGTCAGCATGGCAGCCAGTGGTTCCCTGACATTAACACACCCAATAGCATAGCAGCGGTTTATCACAGCGACCCACATGGTTGGTATGGAGTGGTGAATGCTAAAGACCAACCCGTTGGTGCGATTGGCGCTTTAACAAAAAGCCAACGTAGCGCGTGGTTGAGTTATTTTTATTTAGAGCCACAGTATCGTGGACAAGCGATAGGCAGCGAGCTAATGAATCAAGTTATTAAACAACACCGCCACGCAGGTATTAATCAACTTAGTCTGCAGTGCCTACCTGACCTTGAGTCCATGTATCAATCGTACTATGGATTTAAAACGCTCTACTATGATGAAATTCGCTCAGAAAGTGTCAAAATCACACCCCCCACCCAAAACACCATTTCACCCAAACCACTCGACAAGGACAATTATTTAAAAATCTTAAACTATGATTCCGATGTTCAATACGGTTTTAAACGCCACCCTTTTTTATGGAATTGGCTAAGTAAACCCAACACCGAAACACTCGTTATAATAGACGTTGGCAGTGTGGTTGGATACAGCGTCGTTAGCCCCTTTTATTTTCGCACAAAAGATTATGGGAACCACCATATTCGAATCGCGCCTTTATATGCTAATAACGCTGAAAATGCCAAAAAATTATTGCAAGCCTCGTATGAACATGCTGCAATCAAACTGAAACACACTTTATCCGCATCAGCTCAACCACCTGAGGAAGCAATGGTGATCCTTGACGTTGAAGGTGGCAACCCAACTGCCGCAGCGCTGTTAAAAGAATGCGGGCTGTTTCAAAACACCCAAACTAAATTAGCACGCATGATGCTGACTGCTGATGAAGACGTTAACCCTTACTATGCTCAATCGCAGGTTTACACACCAACAGACTATGGCAGCGGACCATAAACCAACGGCACTTTTTGTGTTTTAGTAGGTATTTTTACTAGATGACATTTCAGTATGAAAGGCTTATTGTTCTGTACAGGATAATTTGAGCAAAGGTGACCAAAAATGGAACACGGTCTACTGCAAATGTCTCAGCACGTTGATAAGTACCATTCAAAGCTAATCAACAAAATTACTGAGCCGTTAAGCAATATTTTAAATATTCCCTACTTCTCGTATCAAAAAGTAGCAGCCGATGGCAGATACACCGTTATATCTAACAAGCCCGATTTTTATGAGTTTTATTTAGAAAACAACTTCCACCATCTGGATCCCTATTTAATTGCACCGTCCAACTACCGTGACGGTATGATTACCCAAGTCATTAATAATAAAATTCATGAGCTAGACCCAAGCATTGGCGAAATTTATGTCAAAGCAGCGAAAAGTTTTAATGTTTGCGATTCTATTATTTTTATTTTCAAAGAACTTGATCAGTATGAAATTTACGTCTTCGCAATGCCTCCAGCAACCCGACAACACTTACAATTCTGTCTCAGCCAAGTTGATCTTCTAGATCGTTTTATCAAGCACTTCAAAAAATCCTGCCAAACGATACTTTTTGACACTGATGAAATGAACGTTAATATCGCCGACATCCGCGGTGATAATTTCAACTTATACCGTCCGAACTATTACCTCATTGACGAAGACACACGCAACTCATTTTTAGAAACCGTTTCCCCCGAAGAATACATGCTCCGCTCGCAAATCAAAGAACTGTCTAACCGCGAATTAGAATCACTTCACTGGATGATCCAAGGTAAAACCGCCGCTGAAACCGCCACTATCCTTGGCATCTCACCCCGCACGGTTGAAGCCCATCGCAATCGAGTCCGTCAAAAACTAGGCCCTCACTACAGCTTTTCCAATCTTTGCTACCTTATCGGCAAATACGCCCTCTTGTAGGCTGCCTAATTAGTTGCTAGGTTTAGCATAGTTGTGGTAAATCATGTTGGATTCAAACTCATTGTAATCGCCTTTTTGATAAGCTGTTTCAGGCAACTGTAGAACAACCAAATCGCAATTATTTTTTTTAGCAAGGCTTAAACGAGCATTTTTTAAAACGCGGATAATTTCTGACTGCTGGCCTTCCTCAGTAAAGCCAACGTTGTAGAGACCTGCCACGTTATCGGTGATCAGCAAGCTTGCGCAGCCAACAGGTTTGCACTGTTTGAAAACAACTAAGTGCATTAAAGATCTTTCTTTGTGGAACAATAATTGGTACTGCTCATAAAGTTTTTTACTAACGGCCGCACTGAATTGATAATGACCAGCAAAGGGATAAATCCAAAAACTTAGCTGATCAGCCTCTTTGACTTGCAGGACGGTGTAGTCCTCATGATAAAAATCAATTGCCTTCTGCTCACTAATATCAAGACTCAAGCCAATAAATCGAGCCCGCTGCTGATAGCCACGCTCTTGCAGTCGCTGACCAAGTTCTTTTGGCATGGTTAAATCACTGACCCACCAACTGTGCTCCGCTGTCAGCTCATTGTATTTTCTCGCGACTAATTCCAAGATCAAATCCGGATCAGCATTCGTGATTGTCGAGCGAATAACCGAATTAAAACATGGATCGGGAATATTAGAGGTGACATAAACCAAATCACCGGCTGCAAGAATTCTTGTTGACATCAACTCAAAAAATTTCTCGAAATTTTTTTGAATAGCTTCACATTTGCTCAATGATGACATGAGTAGAGACATCGTAATTTACAACTCCTAATAAGAACCAAATAAGTAATCAGCTGCCACCATAGTAAGCACATTTTTATTGGATTTAAATAAGTATATTTGCGAATACAGTTTAGGGAGCAATCATTCAAAATAGCCTTAGACTTACAGGATAACAACTACCTTGACCAGAGGAATTATATTAACATGATACCTGCCCCAGCCAACCAACATGGATGAAAAAATTTATGACAACACCCGACATTGAAGCAACCTTACTCTCAGTTTTACAAACTCTACTTGATGAAAAATCAATCACTGATATCGACATCCGCCACGATACCCTACTCAACGATGAACTCAATTTAAACTCACTTGACTTAGCTCGCCTCACCGCGACTTGTGAGCTCAGCTTACGCTGTGACCCTTTTGCTGAAACCATCCCCATCACTGCTGTCAAAACCTTTGGCGATTTAATAAAAGCCTACGCGCAATGCCAACAGCAGCAGCCATCTGAAATAGCGGAACAAAGCAGTGTCAGTTGAGCCAAGCACAACAGATATTGCCATTATCGGCATGAGCTGCCGCTTCCCAGGTGCCAACTCTTTGTCACACTATTGGCAAAATTTATTGGCCGGCAAAGAGTCTATTCAAACCCTCACAGATGATACTTTATTGAACAATGGCGCTAGCGCAGAATTATTAGCGGACCCTCACTATATCAAGGCCGCCCCCATACTGGAGGACTTTGATAAATTTGATGCAAAATTTTTCAAGCTGGCACCACGTGTTGCTAAATTACTTGATCCGCAGCAACGCATATTATTGGAAGTAGCTTGGGAGGCATTTGAAGATGCGGGCTATCCTCCACATGATTACCCCGGAC
>CAYXLV010000184.1:0-4615 GCA_964465995.1 uncultured Coxiellaceae bacterium
CATTAATGCAGGGTGATGTTCCAGTTGAGTCGCTTGCGTCAATTCCATTTCTGATACCTCAATAAATTGAAATATCGTAGCTGACTCAATTTAAAATTACAAAGTTTGCGCGACCCTACACTGAAAAAAAACCGCCAAGTGATCAGTTTTAGAACAAGCTGCTAGAGATCATGAAATCACGTATACTAGCGAGCAACTGTTGTCACCAACAAGGACTGCTGCATGAAAAAATTACTCACCCTATTCTTACTCATTACCGCCACCCTCTCCTTTCCCAACGCTTTTGCCGATAAAAAACCCCTCTTCAAAGATTTTATGCGCGAGATTCGCCAAGAAGCGATTCGCTTAGGTGTCACCGCAAAAACGGCACATCGTTATTTAGATTCACTGCGCTTACCGCAACCCACAAAAAAAACTGCTGTGGTGCGTTTGCAACAACATCAAGCGCAAGCGGTATTAACCCTGGATGAATATTATCGACGCCTTGTACCAGGCTATAAGAAAAAAATCGCACGCCATAAATTAAAAGAACATCGCGCGTTATTTAAGAAAATCAACCAAAAATTCCAAGTCCAACCCCAATATATTATTGCGCTATGGGGATTAGAAAGTAACTTTGGACGTGACACCGGCAACTTTCCGCTGGTGCGATCCTTGGCTATTTTAGCGTATCACCACCACCGCTCGAGTTTTTATCGACGCCAACTAATCGATGCGTTATTTATCTTAGACGGCAAGCATGTTATTCCACCCATGAAAAAAAGCGCTTTTGATGGCGGCATGGGACAACCGCAATTTGAACCCTCGGCTTATTTGCATTATGCCGTCGATTTTAATGGTGATGGTTTTAAAAACATTTGGACCAACACACCTGATGCGCTGGCGTCGATTGCTAATTTCTTGCATAGAAACGGCTGGAATGGTCAACAAAGTTGGGGGATTCGCGTCACCATACCGCACGGTTTTAATCCTAAGAAAGCGGGACGTAAGATCTGGAAACCTGTCAGTCATTGGCAAGCGCTTGGCGTGCGCCAACACAATGGCAAAGCGCTGCCTAATGTAAAAGGTGATACAGCACTGTTATTACCAAATGGAAAAAAAGGACCTTATTATTTAGTCTATCCAAACTTCAAAGTGTTATTGCGTTGGAACAATACCACTTTTGAAAGTTTAGCCACCGGACGACTGGCCGATGAAATTATTGCTGGGTCTTCTTAAGCCGGATGCTTTTTAGCGACTAATTCTTTAATCGTCTTGGCATCGAGTTCTTGGGTTTCACCTGGACGTAATTTTTTGTCGAGAAAAACCGGTCCAAAACGCACGCGCATTAAACGGCTCACTTGCAAGCCCTGCGATTCCCATAAACGGCGCACCAAACGATTGCGCCCTTCAGCCACAACCACGTGATACCACTGATTGGAACCTTTACCGCCTGACTCCACTAAATCTTCAAACCGTGCTGGACCATCGTCCAACTCAACCCCGTGAGTCAGGTTATAAATCATTTGTGCATCAACTTCACCTAAAACACGAACGGCATATTCACGCTGAATTTGCGCGCTTGGATGCATTAAACTATTGGCGAGCTCACCATCATTGGTAAACAGCATTAAGCCAGACGTATTAATATCCAATCGCCCAACACCAACCCAACGGCCAGACGCAATTTTTGGCAGACCTTCAAAAACAGTTCTGCGACCTTCAGGGTCGCTGCGTGTGCAAACTTCACCAACCGGTTTGTGATACATAATCACGATCGGGTCAGTAATTTGGTGTGGAAAAGTAATGGTTTTATCGTCTACCTGAATCACATCTTCTGGGGTGACGCGATTACCAAGTTCGGCAACACGATTGTTAATTTTAACGCGTCCGGATTCAATCCACGCTTCCATTTGGCGGCGCGAGCCAAAACCAGCTCGTGCGAGTACTTTTTGTAATTTTTCAGACATATCATTATCGGTATTTGTTTTCATATTTTATTACGCCGTTGTTAATGCGGGTTCAAGTTCTACATCATCTTGCGGTTGATCATCTTCGGAGTGATGCTCGGGTTGATGCGCCATGTGCGCGGAAGGTGTTTGGTTAAGCGGTTCCTCAGCGGAGTTGTCAGGTGTAACTTCAGGTTGAGGCGCTACTTCATTAGCGGAGTCTTCTTCATCAGTGAATTCTGCAGGTGCAGCTTCATTTGCCGCAGTGTCGTGGCTAGAAACTTCGCTGTTTGTTTCTGCGGATGCGGTTTCAGCGGTCGCGTCATCAGTGGCGACAGTGATTTCATCATTCGCTTTGTCATTTAGCGCCGCTTTTTGCTTACCATTCACATCTAATGCTAATTGCTCACCCAGCTTCTCACCTATTTTGGCTTCTAGCTCTTCTAGATTTACCAGCTCTTGTAGCGGTGGCATTTCGCCTAAACTTTTCAAATTAAAATAATCCAAGAATTCGCTAGTGGTTCCATAAAGCGCGGGTTTGCCAGGCACATCTTTATGGCCTACAACTTTGACCCATTCGCGCTCTGAGAGAATTTTAATGATATTCGAACTTACCGCAACCCCACGCACATCTTCAATTTCACCGCGGGTAATAGGTTGGCGGTAGACAATTAATGCCAAGGTTTCTAATAAGGCACGTGAATAACGCGGTGGCTTTTTTTCCCATAAGCGTTGCATAAATTCAGCATAATCGGCTTTGGCTTGGAAACGATAACCACGGCCCACTTCCACCAATTCAACACCACGGTCATGATAAGACTCAGCCAATTCAACCAGTGCGGCTTTAATCTCTTTAGCCGCAGGACGCGCCTCCTCCGGAAATAACTGGGTTAATTTATCCGCCGTTAATGGCTCACCAGCAGCGAAAATAGCCGCTTCTAAAATTGGTTTGATATTGTCGTATGCTTCACTCATCACTTTCACCCAGTCATTTAAGATAATTCATTGCTAACCGCTTTAACGTAAATCGGTGCAAATGCCGAGGCTTGTGCCAATTCAATCATCGATTGGCGAATTAACTCTAAAATTGCAATCAACGTGACTACAACACCCATGCGTCCTTCCTCAACCGTAAATAGTGTGCTGAAGTCGGTGTATTCATCGGCTTTTACTTTTGATAAAACAGTGGTCATGCGCTCGCGAATTGATAATACTTCACGCGCGACTTTATGATCGGAATACAGCTTAGCGCGGATCATGACTTTCTTAATCGCATCGAGCAAATCCTTCATCGATACTTCCGGTTGAATATGCGCAATATCCATATTCGGTGCCATCGCATCCGCGACAAAAATATCGCGCTCCACGCGCTTTAGTTGATCAATATCTTCCGCCGCCTGCTTAAAACGCTCATACTCTTGCAAACGTCGCACTAACTCAGCGCGTGGATCATCCACCTCTTCGTCTTCAGCAGTTTCGGGTCTTGGCAACAATAAGCGCGATTTAATTTCCGCCAACATGGCTGCCATCACCAAATACTCAGCCGCTAACTCAAGCTGCAGCTCGCGCATAAGCTCAACGTATTCCATATATTGGCGCGTAATTGAAGCAATCGGGATGTCGAGAATATCAAGATTTTGTTTGCGAATAAGGTATAAGAGTAAGTCCAGTGGGCCTTGAAAGGTTTCTAAAAAGACTTTTAATGCATCAGGCGGGATATATAAATCTTCGGGGAGTTTGGCGAGAATCTGACCATGCACTTTCACTTCAGCAGTTGGCTGCTCCACATCCTGTGCAATCTCTGGCGCCGCTTGCGATTCTTCTGTCATTTATTCAATAACCTACTGATACTTTTGAACAATATAGATGGCACATACCTTATACAAAAGCCCGGACTTTGACAAGATGCAAATGCTTACCTAAATACGGCTACATTACCGGCGCCCTCACGGAGAATCTCTGGCTCACCAGTGGTTAAATCAATGACAGTGGTTGACTCCAAGCCACAGAACCCGCCGTCGATAATGGCATCAACTTGCCCATTTAAGCGTTCTCGCAACTCATCAATATCAAAGGTTGGAATCTCATCATCCACGGGAATAATTAAGCTCACACTCATCAATGGCTCACCAAGCCCCTCCAAAATTGCCTGGGTAATGGCATTATCCGGCACCCGAATACCAATGGTGCGGCGTTTTTCATTCAATAGGCGTTTGGGCACTTCGCGAGTGGCTTGCAGAATAAAAGTATAAGCGCCAGGCGTGCTGGCTTTTAAGAGGCGGAAAACGGGATTACTGACTTTGGCATAAGTTGAAATTTCGGAAAGATCGCGGCACAGCAAAGTGAAATAGTGTTCTTTTTCCAGTTGGCGGATTTGTTGAATGCGCTCACCTGCTTCTTTATTACCCAGCTGACAACCCAGTGCGTAACCGGAATCCGTGGGATAAACAATCACACCTCCACGCTGCACGACATCGACCACTTGCTGAATCAAGCGCGCTTGAGGATGTGAGGGATGAATATTGAGATATTTTGTCATGCCCTTAGAATACCGTATTTCACTGGAATGAGGATATATTTTTAATCGTCAATAGGATATGATTTCTGAAATTTATTACCTCGAGACGATAACATGAAGTTTTTGTACGATTATTTTCCGATTATTTGTTTTTTTGTTGCTTATAAAC
>CAYXLV010000185.1:0-4596 GCA_964465995.1 uncultured Coxiellaceae bacterium
TATAACCATCCAGAGTATCCGACAAGATATGCGTTAGATGATGAAGGTAATGCAATTGTATGTACTGACGAAAATGCTGTTGTGTATCCAACCAGTGGTGGTTGTATTTTTCCAGATAAGCCGATTGAAAACCAAGTAACTGAGATTACAAACAATGACATCGGCCGCAGTATGCAAACAGTTCAAGATAATGGGGTTTTTGTCACTGTGTTGCGCCGTGATGGCATGTTTACAGGAATTTTGCCAATTAACCCCCAATTATGCCAATTACTTGGGGTAGGTTTGGGTAATACTGATGGCCCCAGCTGTCAATCTGATCCATTCAGCCCTTTCTATTTTAACTACCCTAATGTCAAAAAAGTATTAAGTGTATATGGACAAAGTATATTTTTATTATTGAACGACGGTCGTTTGTTTGCAGCAGGCAATAATCAGTTTGGACAGCTCGGCTTTCCACGTTACATCCCTAATGTTTCTGTTTTTAGACCTACTATGGATAATGTAATTGATATTGTAGCTTATCCTGATTGTACTTATGTGTTGACTGAAGAGCATCGGTTATATGCAGTTGGGATGAATAATAAATTTCAGCTTGGTACGGGTGATAATATGTTGCGTGATGAATGGACGCTAGTACTGAGTAATGTGAAGCAAATTGCGATACCAATTCTAGATCCTATTGAAAATTTATATTATGATGGAGATTTCATACCGCCCACACAAGATCATCCATTCAAGCCTAATGCGCAAAATGATGAGACTTGTCGCTATATTATTGCAGTTAAAGATGATCATACAACTTGGACTGTGGGTGTAAATACAGAAATTTCCTGTGATTATTTTGATAATGAAAACTGGAAGCAGATTGCTGAGCATATTCAAGTGAGAAAAGTTGAGACTTACCGCACTGTAACATTTTTTCATATAACTGAAGGTAATGTTGAGGAGTTGAGACGAGAGCAAATCATTATTAACAGGACTTTTGTGCCATTTGAGTGCTCTCCGCCCGCAATTTGTGTCTGCATAGATGGGCCTTGTCTTAGAATAGTTTATAGCTATCAATCTGATTATAAATTTACCTCCACGCCATTTAAAACTGGTAGTAAAATTAGGCTGAGTCGCAGTGATTATGGCACAAATGCATTAGCTTATGCTTTTGATAAGAATGATAATACAATTTACGGTCGTGGCTTTCTTAATGGCACATTTCACTTTGATTGGCAGCCAGTTACGTTTAATAATTTGACATATAACATAAGAGACATTAGTTTTTCAACTATAACAGGCGACCAAAATTTACTAGAGCACATTCTATTGCTAGATGACAGCAGTGTAGTACACACTATTTTTGGCAATAGCTTTCTGCCAACAAGTGAAAGGGATAGTTTTCCACAGTGGGCATCGAGTAGTAAAAAATTTGATCGCTTATTTAATGGAAAAAATGGTGTATACGCTAGTAAGGGAGAGGATTTATACGTTGTCGTTGATCCGCTGGGGCAAAATTCAAATGGATATGGCTTAAATGCAAGCTCGATACCAGCTTTTTATAATATGACTACTAATGAGTGGAGCTTAAATCCTAGCAAAGCTAACTTTAATCCTTTATTTATCCGTAATGCAACATTTTTAGCCCCTCCAGTGGAAAGTGTGCCATTTTCTACAATGATAGTAAGAAATGAAGATGCATATTTTAGTCTGTTAGTTGATATTTCCATTCTCAATACTTTAGAAATTCATGGCTCTGCTGTTGGAACTTTAAATTTTGATGATCCAAATAGTTTAATGTTGACTAATCAAGCTGTTATTAAGTTAATAGGGGTTGAGTTGACAAGCTCAAGCTTTATGATTGATCGTGATAAAATTCAAGTGAGAGGATTGCTGCTAGGGCAGTCGTTAGTCATGACTTTGCCACGAGATAGTGACACGATGAGAGGCGCAATCAATCTAAATATTCATCTAGACTTCAAAATTAGATTAGGTGATATACCTCGTGTTTGTATACCATTTTGTGGCTGTAGCCCAGATTCAATCGAATTAGATTTAAGTAGTGGTTTTTCTGCAGTGTTAGAAATTAAGATCGAAAATTTTTTTACAGTTGCAAGACCTACTATAACGCTAAAAGAAGGGACATTTACTTTCTTGGGATCAAGAATTACTTTGGGAAATATAGAAATACGATCATCTTTAAATTTGGGTGATATTAGTGGTGAAATAGAGCGATACATTAAACGTAATTCAGGTAGTTTATTTGCAAGATTTAGACCGAATTTACTAGATATGATCGATATTCCATGTGCAGATGCATTGAGCGACCTCTTGCGTGATGTGATAAACGGAGTTCGTGATATTGGAGGTTCTATCGGCAAAAGAATCTTTGGTGGTTTGTTTTTTGCTGCTGAAGATCCCAGCTTTCAACAGCGACAACTTGCTGCAATGATGGGTGAAAACGATCCCATTGCAATTATGAAAAGCGTAGATGCCACACCTATGCAAACTATTTTGCTTTTGGAGCTGAACACAGCAACTGATTTGAATACGTTACTGAATGTCTACAGTCATATAACTAGTACCGAGCAACAGGCTTTGATCAATTTCTTTGATGATGTTGAGAATGCAAGGTTGCAATACCAAAGCTATGGAGCTAAAAGTGTTATTGACACATTAAGTTTTGGTAGTGCATTAAAAGCAGCGCAGCTATTAAAAGTTATTGATGCTGATATTGTTGAAATTGGTACGGCACTAAAAGATTCTGATTTTAATGATATACCAAATGTGCTTCGCAAAGCTTTATTTATGCCAAGTGAAATAAGAAGATATGATCCTTTATATGGTGTATCACTAGATGAAAAATGCTCTGTAACTGGTGAAGATTGTAATTTTGATGCTCCTAGGCTGAACTAACTATAAAGGTATTCTACTATGCTTGATAAAGGTTTTTTTGACAATACACAGTCCCCAGTATTGAAATCAAATGGCTGGGTTGATAAAGAAAAATTATTTGGGGCATTATCTGCAAAAGATACCCCCACATTTTTTTCTTTACTGGGTAATGCAGATATTATTGATTTGAGTAATTTTTCTATTACTACTGAGAAGCTAATATTTTTTGCTGAAAATATCCAAGGATTTAAAATAAAATGCATCCATATGAATGGATGTCAGCTTAATGATAAAGACGGTGATTTTTTAGGACGGCTTATCAAAAATTCTTCAGAGCTAAGCTTAATAACTTTAAATGATAATGATTTGACCGAAAATATTGCATTGAACTTATTAGAGATTTTTAAAAAACATCCGAATCTTTTGCGATTGGAGTTAAAAGAAAATAATATTGACAGCTCTGTATTTGCAATAAAGGAAAAAGATATTATTTCTAATCAATTTCAGCAGGCATTTGAAAAAGCAATGCAATATTTCTCAATTGAACCAAAAAATAATTTAATTTTCCAACGTGATTATTTGCAAGCGAATGTAAAAATTATATTTTAGCTAAATCTATCACTTACAGTAATTATTTTTAAAGCACTTTACCTTGGCTTAAAGTCATTTGAGCTGCAATCGTGGGAATTCTAGGTGTTTAGCTAGTCTTGCGTACAAGGCCAAGTGCTATGCTCATAAAAAATTGCTTAGCCCTGTCCATAAAATTTAATAAAGTCGCAAAGACGGCTCTAAAATAGTTTCTAAATTTGAGCCCGCATACTCTTTCAACTTTCCTCGGGTGCCAATCCACTGCCAGAGAGTGTAATGGTTATCTTTATAAGAAGTGCTCGGCTTGAAAATTAATTTGCTGTATATTTTAGATAGTTTTTTAAGTAGTTTGCATTCATCGATGGTAAAATTTAATTCTAAGTTCAAAGGTAGAATCATATCCTTTGAGTCAATCATTTCAAACATAAGAATAAGTTTTTTGGTCTCCATACCTGAATAATCTAAATATCCTTTTTCAATGAGTTTATTAAAAATATTTTGTGCTTCAATTTTATTAATCATGCATTTCGGATCAATGAAAACATCTGAGGAAATTCGGCCGACTCGTTTTTTGATTCTTCCCTCTTCTTTGCTGGGTTCATAATGACTATCACCATTAAACAACTTAATTATGCTGATCAGTTTTATTTCTTCCTTAGTTAAAGCACTAGAGATTGGCCATATTGTTGGGCCATTCACATCATGCAAATGTACAATAATATTATCATTTGAAGAATTGGAGTTATCCAGATTATTCAATTTGATTCTTTCTGCCTCATGCCCAGTTAAAAGTATGCAAAACGGTTCTTTTAATAATCGGTGGATTAATATACAGTCTACTGGGTGTAAATACATATCTAAAAAATCTTTTTGACGAGTTTCTATGGTGTTTAAAAAATTTTTGCTTATATAGATGTTTTTGTGCCAATGAAAGTTTTTTATTTCTTCAGGTTGGCTAATGTGGTCTGAAATAGACATTATAGGTAGTAAAAAATCTGAGTGGATAAATTCGGAGCTATAGATAGTTTTTATATCCCAATTGATTTCAGCTAAAGCGTTTTTTCTCGATATTTCAATTTCATTGTTTTGTTCCTGGATAATTTCGACTTCTACTTCTTTTTCTTGATC
>CAYXLV010000186.1:0-4593 GCA_964465995.1 uncultured Coxiellaceae bacterium
GTATATCAACAAAAAGTTAAGAAATATGGATCATATGCCTATAAATCAGTAGGTTATGATTTTGTTAAAATTTTAGGCAAAAGCAAGATCCGCGGTAGCATGTACGAACGGACTGGGAGTGTTTTTTGCCGTGTAGATCGGTACAGGTTGAAACCACGCCACCGCTGGCATTGTGGCGTAATCTGGATTTCACATAGCGGAGTTGTTTTTCTGAGATTTTAAAGTCGTAGCTATTTTTGTTCAAAGTGGCTACACCGCTGACCTTGTGCAGCTTATGCACTACCTCGCAGTTGTAATCGACTTTTTTGGATTGTTGAGCTGGTATGCTCACATCGCCAGAAGCTAACTTCATGGTGATTGGTTCATTGGATTCATTTTCGATATTAAGAACGCAGGGTTTGGGTGGTTTGGCGGTAGGAGTGGTCGGTTTATTGGTGGCGGAGACAGTAGCGGAAAAAAATAGAGCAATAAAAGCCATGCTAATGATGGACAATAAATGACGGTGTTGTTTCACGGTAACCCTCCTGGTTAAATTTTGTTATTTGATCGAAAAAACTCGCTAAATTATATCGTCTTTAAAGTAATAAGCATAGCGCTGGTTGTGGCGTGGACAGCCTTTGGGAATTGTGATAGTTTCCCGAAAAAAATCGCTTTATTAAAGGATCTATCGCTAATGCAAACGGCAGAACGCGCCAAGCTTGAAGAATTTCAACACCTCTGGCATCCCTGCACCCAAATGAAAGATTTTGAAACGTATGCGCCACTATCGATTAAAAGTGCACAAGGTTCTTATATCGAATTACATGATGGTCGACGTTTAATTGATGCCTTTTCCAGTTGGTGGTGTAAATCTTTAGGGCACGGTCATCCACAATTAAAAGCCGCTTTGCAACAACAGTTAGAAAAATTTGAACACGTGTTGATGGCCGACACCACGCACAATGTTATTGCCAATTTATCTGAAAAACTGACCGCCTTAATGCCTCACTTAAACCGCGCTTTTTTTGCAAGCGATGGTGCATGTGCCATCGAGATTGCCATGAAAATGAGTGTGCAGGCACGCCAAATTGCGGGCGAAACCGAACGTTGTCGTTTTATGGCATTAAGTCATAGTTATCACGGTGATACGGTTGGTGCTATGAGTGTCAGTGATGTAGGACGCTTTAAAAAACCTTTTCTATCCATGTTGATGGATGTCGAATTTATTCAAAAACTACCCTACGTTACTGGAAAAGAGGATCTTTTATGGCATGACTGCGCGGCCTATTGGCCAGTAATTGAAGCGCAACTTGAGCCGCATGCAAAGCATTTAACTGCCATTTTAATTGAGCCTATTTTGCAAGGCGCTGGTGGAATGCTAATTATCAGCCAAGATTTTTTTAAACGTTTACAGCAATGGGCACGTGCGCATCACATTCATATTATTGCCGATGAAATTACCTCAGGCTTGGGGCGCACCGGTTTAGCACTCGCCAGTCAACATGCCGGTATTGAGCCAGACTTTGTTTGCTTGTCCAAAGGGTTAACTTCAGGTTGGCTGCCCATGAGTGTGACTTTAACCACAGAAAATATTTATCAACTTTTTTATGATGATTATGCCAGCGGTAAAGCATTTTTACATTCACATACCTATGGTGGTAATGCCTTAGCCGCCAGCGTGGCATTAGCAACATTAAATGTTTTAGAGCAAGAAAATATTTATGCCAAAGTAGCCGCCGATGAAAATTATCTGCGTCAATTAATGCAAGAGATTGCTGATGCAACAGGCTGTCTAGACAATATTCGCAATCTTGGTGCGATGGTAGCAGCGGATTTAGTCGTGTCAGCGCAACAGCCTCGGGTGGCTTATCAAATTTATCAAAAAGCCATCGAGCTTGGTGCTTTTATGCGTCCGATTGGTAACACGCTGTATTGGTTGCCGCCGCTCAATACTAGTCGCGAAACATTGCAGCAATTACAAACAATAACTTTGCAAGCCATCACGGCAGTCATGCAATAACACAAGGAATAATTATGTCATCTGAAATTCGTCACGATTGGACTTTTGCTGAGGTGGAAGCTTTATTTCAGCAGTCTTTTATCGATACTATTTATCAAGCGCAAACAGCGCACCGCCGTTACTTTAATCCCAACGAGGTGCAGTTAAGCAGTTTATTAAGCGTAAAAACAGGTACCTGCCCAGAAAACTGTGGTTACTGCTCGCAAAGTGGGCATTTCAAAACGGGTTTGCAAAAAGAAAGTTTAATGTCAGTAGAGCAAGTGATCGAGCGTGCTAAAAAAGCAAAAGCACAAGGTGCTACGCGTTTTTGTATGGGGGCGGCTTGGCGCAGTCCGCCTAAAAAAGATTTCCCAAAAGTATTGGAAATGATTAAGGCGGTTAATGCATTGGGTTTAGAGTCTTGTGTGACTTTAGGTATGTTAGACGACGAGCAAGCGGAGCAGCTTAAAGAAGCTGGATTAGATTTTTATAATCACAATATCGACACCTCACCTGAGTATTATCAAAAAATGGTAAGCACGCGAACCTTTCAGGATCGTTTAGATACACTGGAAAAAGTGCGAAAAGCCAATATTAATGTGTGTTGCGGTGGCATTGTGGGCATGGGTGAAACGCATGCCGATCGCGTTAATATGTTAGTCCAGCTGGCAAACTTGCCTGAACATCCGGGCAGTGTGCCGATTAATCAATTAATGCCAGTGCCTGGTACTCCGTTAGGTGATTCCAAACAAGTTGACCCCATCGAATTTATAAAAACTATTGCGGTGGCCAAAATTTTAATGCCGCGTTCTTTTATTCGTTTATCAGCTGGACGCGAAATGATGAGCGATGAAATGCAAGCCTTATGTTTTCTTGCGGGCGCTAATTCTATTTTCGTGGGAGATGTGTTGTTAACAACACCCAATCCTTCTGCTGATAAAGATAGTGTTTTATTGAGCCGCTTAGGTATAAAAGCCATGGATGCCGTGCCGACAGCCGAAGCGGTCTGATGCGCTTTGCGAATAGTGTAAAGCAACGACTGCAACAATATCGCAGCGATCATCTTTATCGACAACGTCAGTTGCGAGCCACAAATAGTAAAGCGCAAATTTTTTGTAGCAATGATTATTTGGGCTTGAGTCAACATCCAGATGTTATCGCCGCCGCTCAAAAAGGCGCAGCTAAATATGGTGTTGGTAGTGGCGCTTCCGCATTAATTTGTGGTTACCAACCACCGCATGCAGAACTTGAAGCTGCGTTTGCTGACTTTGTCGGTCATGAGCGTGCCTTATTATTTCCCACAGGTTATATGGCCAATGTTGGTGTGTTAAGCGCATTGAGCAAGCAACAGGATCATATTTTTCAAGATAAATTATGTCATGCATCATTAATTGATGCCGTGCAATTATCGGGTGCGAAGTTATGGCGTTATGCGCATCTTGATATGCAGCATTTAACCAAGCGTTTGCAGGCAGCTCCGGTAACAGGCCAGCGTTTTTTAGTGAGCGATGGTGTATTTAGCATGGATGGTGATATAGCACCCTTGCCTGAATTGGTGCAACTTGCAAAACAACAAGCCGCTTGTGTAATGCTTGATGATGCGCATGGTATTGGTGTGTTAGGTAAGCAAGGTCGCGGCACTATCGATGCTTGTGATGTTAATCCTGATGATATTGATATTTTAGTGTGCCCTTTGGGTAAAGCATTTGGTATCAGTGGTGCATTAGTCAGTGGCAGTGAAGATTTTATTGAAAGCTTGGTGCAGTTTGCCAGAAGTTATATTTATACGACAGCAATGCCACCGATGTTAGCATGCGCCGCGCTAGCAAGTTTAACTATTATTAAAACGGAAAGCTGGCGCCGCGAAAAATTGGCGGAATTAATTCAAGGCTTTAAAAAAACGGCAGCCGCTTGTCAGTTGCCAGTACTGCCTTCTATCACACCAATACAATCCATTGTGATTGGTGAAGCTAAAAAAGCACTGGCGGTGAGTGCGGCTTTATTAAAAAAAGGTTTTGTAGTGACAGCTATTCGTCCACCCACAGTAGCCAAAGGAACGGCGCGTTTGCGCATCACGTTAAATTGTCAGCATCAGTTGGCAGAGATAGATGCTTTATTACATTGCTTAAGTGATATTTTAGTCGCAGAGGGTTGTGCTGCATGACGTTATTTAAAAAAACCATTGGGCATGGTCCTGATATTGTGTTGTTGCACGGTTGGGGAGTGAATTCTGCAATTTGGGATGCATTAGCGCAGCAACTGCAAGCGACATATACCGTGACCACAATTGATTTACCAGGTTATGGGCGTAGCGATATTTTAGCTGCAGCTTATACACTGCCGGCAGTGATCAATAGTATTTTAAATAACGCACCGGCATCTGCTACATATATTGGTTGGTCACTGGGTGGTTTAATTGCGCAAGCAATTGCATGCCATCATCCAGAGCGAGTTAATCGAGTCGTGAGTACTGCAAGCTCACCACGGTTTTTGCATGCCAATGATTGGCCTGGTGCAAAGTTGCCATCGTTTAATGAGTTTGCGCAGCAGGTGGCAAGCCATCCACAACAAGCTTTGTTTTATTTTATGAAACTACAAGCGCAAGGTGTTACTAA
>CAYXLV010000187.1:0-4583 GCA_964465995.1 uncultured Coxiellaceae bacterium
GTGCAACGCGTTTTACTTTGGTCTACACACCAGAAAAACCCAATACCAGCTATGCGCAATTATTAGTTGGCGTTAAAGATTATCGTGAAATTGATAAAATTGGGCAGCAGGTTAAGCAGTATCTTATAAAAAATTTCCCAGATTCCGAGCCCAAAATTGAAAAAATGCGTTTAGGCCCTGGCGGTGGTGCAAAGGTTGAAGTGCGTTTTAGTGGTCCTGATCCTATTGAGCTGCGTAAACTCTCTAATCAAGCGCAAGCGATTATGCGTGCCAATCCTTTGGCGATTGATATTCGAGATGATTGGCGGCAGCGTGTCAAAGTAGTGCGTCCGATTTATTCTGAAAAAAAAGCTCGTAGTGTTGGTATTACCCGAGCGCAATTAAGTGAGGCATTAGCGCGGGCTTTTACCGGAGTCAAAGTTGGATTTTATCGAGAAATGGATGATTTGATTCCGATTATTTCAAGGCCGCCCGATAAAGAACGTTTAAATATTGCAAATATTGATGATATTCAAATTTGGAGTCCGTTTTTGAAAAGAACTGTGCCGGTTGGTTCTGTGGTCACCAATTTTGAAACCCGCTGGGAAGATGCAGTGGTGCGGCGGCGTAATCGTAAGCTGACAATTACCGCATCGTGTGAACCACGTCATGGTCCTGCGAGTGTTTTGTTTAAGCAAATTCGCCCAAGCATTGAAGCGATTGCGCTACCAGCAGGTTATGAAATGGAGTGGGGCGGTGAGCATGAAAATTCAGTCGATGCGCAAGTTGCTTTAGCAAAACAATTGCCGGTTGGGATTTTATTAATGATTGTAGTGGTGGTGCTTTTATTTGGTGCGTTACGTCAGCCATTAATTATTTGGTTGTGCGTGCCGCTATCGTTTGTAGGCGTTTCTTTGGGTTTATTAGTGACTCGCACTGAGTTTGGTTTTATGGCCTTGCTAGGTTTTTTAAGTTTATCTGGGATGCTAATTAAAAATGCGATTGTATTAATTGATCAAATTGATTTAGAAATTACGGAGGGTAAGCCTTCTTTGCGAGCGATTATTGATTCATCAATTAGCCGCTTTCGTCCAGTATTATTGGCTGCTGTGACGACGGTGCTTGGGATGATTCCATTATTATTTGATGCTTTTTTTCAATCAATGGCCGTCGTGATTATGTTTGGTCTTTCATTTGCAACATTGCTGACACTGATTGTGGTGCCGGTATTGTACGCTTTATTCTTTAAAGTGCCATATCGTACCTGATTGGCATTTGCAATGTGTCTCTGGTTCCTTACAATAGCTCGTTTGAAAAATAATCAAGGTAAGGTTTCTTTATGCATTCATTTCATGAGCAGTTATCAGACGAGAAAGTTGAAAAATATTCCACCGAACTATCATTAACTTCATCAAGGGCTATGGCCTCTATTTATGATAAAGAAATCATGGATCGCTTTGTTGATGCAATTGCAGCGGGACGTTTGAATTATCGACGTTGGATGAAAATATCCAATTGGTTAGTTATGTTAGGAATGACACCGCTTTCATTTTTTGGCGCGAAAATGTATTGGGGCGAAACAAGCGGTGCTGAGAATATGCCAGGCTCAACTTTGGTTTATCGCAAAATGGCAGGGCCTTCGGCAGCGATATTGAACTTTGAGCTCTTCCTTTATTTTACCTTATTGCTAATGCAAGATATGTGTGATTCTTGGCTGGAGCATGATTTTAAGTGTGAATTTTTATATGAGAAGCCCGATGATTTTGAAGAAGTCTATTCCTCATCTAGCCGTTCTTTTTACAAGTTCAAACAGTATTTTAAAAGACATCCTCAGTTGTTGATTAAGCTTCCTTTTGATGTGGTGTCTACCGCGACGATTTCTTATGTCTTTTATTTGATTGGTCAGCAAGAGAAGATGAAGCGCTATGCTAATTACTTAAGCGTCGGTGCACATTATTTTACTTTTTTAGCCGGTGCGCATCAGCTGATTACTTTGATCTTAAATGCTCCAAACTATTCGAGTGCGGTACATCGAGAGCTTAAACAATATCGTTGTTATCTTTTAGGTTATATTGCCGATTGGGTTAAGCATTTAGGTCTTGAAGTGGGTTATGTTTTAGGTTTGACAGGTGATCGGTCTGCAGAATTTTCGCCATTGTTAGATGATGATGTTACTGAAAGGCCTTCTATACGGTCATCATTATTGGCGAAGTCTGTAATGAAGTATTTAGTGAATAATTTTCATCAGCGCAGTAGTGCTTTCTTTGAAGATGAAGATAATTCTTTTAGTTTATCGCAATTGATGGTGGTGATTGATTTATTGATTCAGGATGAGTGGCATGATTTTTCCGCTGATGACAGTAATAACACAGTTTCTCGGCATTTAGTTGCTGTGGTTCAAGCAGCAATAAAAGAAGTTAAAAAACAACACCAACCCAAAAACCATATTAACTGGCAAGACAGTTACATGCGCGCGCAGTTGAAATTGATTTGGCATACTCTGATTTTGCAAGCTACCAATGGTATTGCTAACTGGGGATATTACAAAGACGATGTCGATGGTGTTAACAGTCTTGATGGCTTGGGCGATGGTTGGGTAAATTATTTGTTAGGTGGTTTGTTGTTTTCTTCGTTTCAAGTTTTAACGATGAAAGTGACTTACGATAATGGGAATTATTTTTTTGGGGTTTGTGAGTCTCTGGTTGAGTTTATAATGCAGCGTGCGTTATGTGCTGCAAAGCCTGCGCCAGATGATGAGGATTTTATTGATGAGGTGCAAGATAAGCCGTTGTCTTGTCAAGAACAGGTGGCGTATTACGGTATTACAGGCTTGAAAAACACTTCAATTTTAGTCCATTTGGTATTGTCTTATTTTTCAGTCGTGTTTACCGTGAGTTTGAATGATGAGCACGGTTTGGATGCCAGTTGGGCGGTTTATGTGGTGATTCTAGTCGTTATGCTTTTTAATTCAATCGCGGGTAAAGATTTTAGTGAGTATCTTGCGAATAAAGCGATGACATTTTTCTACTCAGATGAAAAATATGCTGCGATTCAGCAATTATCGCAATTGTGCGCTATCTCCGAGAGCACACCTGAGCTTTTTGATGAGGAATCGTCACTATCGAATAGTCAGTGAATCAATACGATTAAAGCGTTTTGCTGCGAGTGTTATGGTAGCACTCGCAGCAAAAAAGAGTATTAGCGTTTATCGATGCCAATGACATCGCGTTCTTTAGGTCCAGTATATAATTGACGTGGGCGCGCTAGGCGTTGTTGAGGATCGCTCATCATTTCCATCCATTGTGAAATCCAACCGACGGTGCGTGCTAGCGCAAAAATAACGGTAAACATATTTGTGGGAATGCCAATCGCGCTTAACGTTAAGCCAGAATAAAAATCCACATTTGGATATAGTTTTTTCTCGACAAAATATTCATCTTCCAAGGCAATCTGTTCAAGCTTTTTAGCCAGCTTGAACAGTGGATCATTGTTGCAACCGACCGCTTCGAGCACTTCATCACAAGTGCGCTTCATGACTTTAGCGCGTGGATCATAATTTTTATAAACGCGGTGTCCAAAGCCCATTAAGCGAAATGGGTCTTCTTTATCTTTGGCGCGTTTGAGATATTCACTAATACGAGACTCATCACCGATTTCTTTTAACATATTTAAACAAGCTTCATTTGCACCACCGTGCGCCGGTCCCCACAACGCGCCGATGCCAGCTGAGATACAAGCAAATGGGTTGGCACCGGTTGAGCCAGCAACGCGGACGGTTGAAGTAGAGGCGTTTTGTTCATGATCAGCGTGGAGGGTGAAAATGCGGTCCATGGCGCGGGACAAAATAGGGTTGGGGATTTCTTCGTGGTAGGGCGTGCCAAACATCATATGTAAGAAGTTATCAGCGTAGGCGAGATCGCGTTTAGGGTGCATAAAAGGCTCGCCAATCGAGTATTTGTAGCACATCGCCGCAATGGTTGGCATTTTGGCAATTAAGCGAATCGCAGAATGCTCGCGGCATTCGGCTTGTTTGATATCGAGATTATCGTGATAGAAAGCAGACAGTGCGCCCACAACACCGACCATAATCGCCATTGGGTGAGCATCGCGGCGGAAACCGCTAAAGAATTTAGACATTTGTTCATGGACATTACGAGTTTGGCGGACGCGGCTAATGAAATTCTCTTTTTGAGAATGGTTGGGGAGTTCTCCATACATTAATAGATGACAGACTTCCATATAATCACAATGGTCAGCGAGTTGGTCGATTGGGTAGCCTCGGTAGAGTAGGATGCCTTGGGCGCCATCAATATAAGTAATTTTAGATTCACAAGAGGCGGTGGCGTAGAATCCTGGATCAAAGGTGAAGAATCCTTCATTGCTTAATGGTTTGACTTCGATTACATCGTTACCATAGGTTCCAGAACGTACAGGAAGGTCAGTATTATGTCCGTTAACATGGACAGAGGCTTTACTATCGGTCATCGTGGGTTCCTTGGGGCTCAATATTGAATGTTTTTAACGCTAAATTCTGAAACCAAACTATAGTCAATTCTGAATTTGTTTTCAAAAAATTCCCTGTTAAAAATAGCTGGTTTCATTTA
>CAYXLV010000188.1:0-4574 GCA_964465995.1 uncultured Coxiellaceae bacterium
AGGTTTACGTTTCGCGGTACGCGAAGGTGGCCGAACTGTTGGTGCGGGTGTTGTATCAAAGATCACTGAGTAAGTATTAGTAATCAAACTATTTAAGAGCCGCGCAGCTATGCTGCGCCTTTTTTAACAAAATTTGTAAGTTGGAAAAACAACCATGGCTGTAGTCAAAAATAATCAACGCATACGTATTCGTTTAAAAGCGTTTGATCATAAGTTATTAGATCGTGCAACGCATGAGATTGTGGATACTGCGAAACGCACAGGGGCGCAAATCAAAGGTCCTATACCGTTACCAACAAAGATTGAACGGTTTACTGTATTGATTTCGCCACACGTGAATAAAGATGCACGTGATCAATATGAGTTGCGTACCCACAAACGGTTAGTTGATATTCACCAACCAACAGATAAAACCGTTGATGCGTTAATGAAGTTAGACTTAGCTGCCGGTGTTGAAGTGCAGATTAGTGTGGAGTAATTGAGATGCCTGTAGGAATCGTTGGAAGAAAATGTGGAATGACACGCGTATTTACTGAAGCGGGTGATTCAATTCCAGTTACTGTTATTGAGGTGGTACCGAATCGCGTTAGCCAAATTAAAACGGCTGACACAGATGGCTACCGTGCACTACAAATTACAACGGGTGCAAAAAAATCCTCGCATGTTGCAAAGCCTCTAGCGGGCCAATTTGCAAAAGCGGGTGTAGAAGCGGGCGATGTGGTGCGTGAGTTCCGCTTAAATGAAGAAGAAATGCCAGAAGCAAAAGCCGGTGATCAAATCACCGTAGAAATTTTTCAAGAAGGCCAAAAAGTAGATATTAGCGGTGTGAGCCGTGGTAAGGGTTATGCAGGTGTGGTTAAGCGTCACAACTTCCGTACCCAAGATGCTACCCATGGTAACTCATTGTCGCATCGTGCACCGGGTTCAATCGGTCAGTGTCAAACACCAGGCCGTGTTTTCAAAGGCAAGAAAATGGCAGGCCATATGGGTAATGTGAATCGCACAGCCCAAAATCAAGTGGTCGTTAAAGTGGATGCTGCAAGAAACTTATTACTCATCAAAGGTGCGGTACCAGGTGCGCCAGGTGGTGTTGTTGTGGTAACACCGGCTATCAAAAGTAAGAATAAGAATGGGGAGGCCAACTAATGCAGTTGCAAGTCGCTGAACAAGGTGGTGCTGTTGATGTCGCGGATGCGGTATTTAACTGTGAATTTAATGAGGCTTTAGTGCACCAAGTTGTCACCGCCCATATGGCAGGTGGCCGTCAAGGTAGTAAAGCACAAAAAACTCGTGCAGATGTCAGTGGTGGTGGTAAAAAACCATGGCGTCAAAAAGGAACAGGTCGTGCACGTTCTGGAACCACCCGCAGCCCATTGTGGCGTTCAGGTGGTGTAACGTTTGCGGCAAGACCAAGAGATTTCTCGCAAAAAGTGAATCGCAAAATGTTGCGCAAAGCGATGCAGGCCATCTTCTCTGAGTTAGCGCGCCAGGATCGTTTAGTGATTGTCAAAGAGTTTGGCTTAAAAGAAGCCAAGACCAAAGCGCTTGCAACAAAGTTAAAAGCTTGGAATATCGATAAAGCATTAATCATTGCGGATGTTGAAGACACTAACCTCATGCTAGCTGCACGCAATATCCCAAACATTACCATTGTTGATGTGGCGCATATTGACCCAGTGAATTTGGTGGCTCATGAAAAAGTAATTTTGACAGTGGACACACTGAAGAAAATTGAGGAGAAATTGTCATGATCCCGAACGAAGAAAGATTATTGAAAGTACTTTTGGAGCCTCATCTTTCAGAGAAAACGGCTTCTACTGCAGGGCAGTATTCGCAGTATGCATTCAAAGTGATGCCAGATGCGACAAAGAGTGAAATTAAAAAAGCAGTTGAACACTTATTCAAAGTTGCTGTGCGTTCTGTGCGTACGGTGAATATGAAAAGTAAAACCGCACGTTTTGGCAGAACCTTGGGTCGTCATAGCGCTTGGAAAAAAGCCTATGTCATGTTAGCTGAAGGTCAAACAATAGACACTAGTTCAGTAGGCTAGTACGAATATTAATTAGTTAGTTTGGAGCATTAATACGATGCCATTATTAAAAGCAAAACCAACATCACCGGGACGTCGATTTGTAGTGCAGGTGGTTAACCCAGATCTACATAAGGGTGAACCATGCAGCGCGTTGGTGGAATCTAAAAAACGGATTAGTGGTCGTAACAATTATGGTCGCATTACAGTACGTCGTCGTGGCGGTGGTCATAAACGTAAATATCGCATTATCGATTTCAAACGCGATAAAGACGGCATTGTTGGACGCGTTGAACGTTTAGAATACGATCCAAACCGTAGTGCTCATATTGCATTGGTTGTTTATAGCGATGGTGAAAAGCGTTATATCATCGCGCCGAAAGGTTTACGTGCTGGCTCTGAAGTCATGTCAGGTGAAACAGCGCCTATCAAACCCGGTAACTGTTTACCACTACAAAACATCCCATTGGGTTCAACGATTCACTGTTTAGAATTAAAGCCTGGCCGTGGTGCTCAAATGATGCGTGCTGCGGGAACGTCTGCTCAGCTTGCTGGTCGTGAAGGTTTATATGCCATCATCCGTTTACGTTCGGGTGAAATGCGCAAAGTGCTTGTTAACTGCCGCGCATGTATTGGTGAAGTATCAAACGCTGAAAACAATTTACGTTCATTGGGTAAAGCCGGTGCAAACCGCTGGCGTGGTAAACGTCCAACGGTGCGTGGTGTTGCGATGAACCCGGTTGATCACCCACACGGTGGCGGTGAAGGTCGTACTGCTGGTGGTCGTCACCCGGTTACACCTTGGGGTAAACCAACCAAAGGTTACAAGACACGTAAAAATAAACGTACTCAGCGAATGATTATTCGCGATAGACGGAAAAAATAAAGTTTAAGGCGTTAACGCGCTGAATATTTAAATAAAGAGGTATTAGAAAGTGCCAAGATCAGTTAAAAAAGGTCCGTATATCGATCACCACCTACAAAAAAAGGTGGATGAGGCGATTGCATCTAGCTCGAAGAAACCGATTAAAACGTGGTCGCGTCGTTCCATGATTACACCAGAAATGGTGGGTTTGACGATTGCTGTTCACAACGGCCGTGATCATGTGCCTATCTACATCGGTGACAACATGATCGGTCACAAGCTGGGTGAATTTGCATTAACAAGAACTTTCCGCGGTCACGCTGCTGATCGTAAAGCGAAGTAAGGGGAATTAGGATGGAAGTATCTGCTGTATTAAAACATGTTCGTATTTCTGCTCAGAAAGTTCGTTTAATCGCTGATCAAATTCGCGGTATGTCTGCTGAAAAAGCCACTGAGTTACTACGCTTTAGCCCACAAAAAGCGGCGGCGTTAATGAAAAAAGTTTTGGATTCAGCTATTGCAAATGCTGAACACAATGAAGGCGCCGATATTGATGAATTAAAAGTATCGACTGTTTATGTTGATCAAGGTACGTATCACCGTCGTTATCAACCGCGTGCTCGTGGTCGTGCTGATCATATTTTGAAACCCACCTGTCATATCACAGTGAAAGTTTCGGATAACACGTAATAAAACATTTTGGAGATTAAGAAAAAATGGGGCAAAAGGTTAATCCAAATGGCATAAGACTTGGCATTACCAAAGACTGGACGTCGAAGTGGTACGCCAACTCACAAGATTATGCGAAGCATTTAAATGCTGATATGAAAATCAGAGAGTTTTTAACGGATAAGCTCAAAGGTGCAGCTATCAGTCGTGTGCAAATCGAACGTCCAGCTCGTAACGCACGCATTGCAATTCATTCTGCACGCCCTGGTGTCATCATCGGTAAGAAAGGTGGTGAGATTGAAAACCTACGTGATGATATCTCCAGAATGATCAACGTGCCTGTTCATATCACGATTGAAGAAGTGCGTAAGCCAGAACTGGATGGCATGTTAGTCGCTGAAAATGTGGCGCAGCAATTAGAGCGTCGTGTGATGTTTCGTCGTGCAATGAAACGTGCTGTACAAACCACAATGCGTCAAGGTGCGTTGGGTATCAAAATCTGTGTAAGCGGTCGTTTAGGTGGTGCTGAAATTGCACGAACTGAATGGTATCGCGAAGGTCGTGTCCCACTGCATACTTTCCGTGCAGACATCGACTATGGCACAGCTCGCGCTGAAACCACTTATGGTGTGATTGGTGTGAAGGTTTGGATTTTTAAAGGCGAAATTCACCAGCAGAAAGTTGAAGAAGAAACTGAAGCTGACAAAAAAGCAAGTACTGAGGAATAATCATGAGGCAACCAAAGGGTCGTAAATTTCGCAAAGACTTTAAAGGCCGCAATCGTGGTATCGCTACGCGTGGCAACAAAGTTAGTTTTGGCGAATATGGATTAAAAGCTGTAGCACACGCGCGCATTACTGCACGCCAAATTGAAGCAGCTCGACGAGCAATTACTAGGCACGTAAAACGTGGCGGTAAAATTTTTATTCGTATTTTCCCGGATAAACCGATCAGTAAAAAGCCCTTGGAAGTTCGCCAAGGTAAAGGTAAGGGTAGTGTTGAATACTGGGT
>CAYXLV010000189.1:0-4571 GCA_964465995.1 uncultured Coxiellaceae bacterium
TGGAAAAACCACTGCCAATGATGTCATCGTTATCAATATCGATGACAACGCCACCATCGTGACGGTGTTCGCGCCAGCCTTCATTGACGTCGGTTGTGCTGACTGCAGTCGTGTATTTGGGTTTGCCATCAACCATTGCCAGGCCGTTAAGATGACAACGATCTTCTGCGGCGAGTTTACTGATAAATTTGGGTTTCCATAAGACTTTAAAGCTGTGAGTTTCGCTGGCTTCTGCGAGGCAGGAAAATAGGGTGTTGATAAAGATTGGTTTGCCGTTGGTATTAATCGCAATATCATGCGCATCAACATCACCGGTGGTATACGCTAGCTGTGGTACATATACACGATCATAATTTTTGTAAGCTGTATTGGGATCGAGGATATTTTGAAAGCGCCACAGTTGATAGACCGAAGACATATAAAAGTGTTGGTCATCACCGCATAAACCCATACAGCGTTCAAAGGTGCGTTCAAAGACAGAGAGTTTGCCGTCGGGTTGTAGGCCGATAAAAAAGACTTTGTTGGTTTGGTAGGTGGTAAATACTAGGCTGGTTTTTTGTTCGAGCATCCAGGAGGTTAATAGACGTGATCCATGCATCTCCAGTTTAGGGGTGGTTTTATCCGCCATGTGGGTCTCCTCATTCAATCGGTATGGAACACTATTAACTATAATATATGGCATATGAACACGCTGATAACACCTTATGGTGGTGGTGAATTAAGCAATCGATTGGCGCGATATTCTGCCGATTTTCGCTTAAACCCCGCGTTGGAGCTGCCTAGATTGGTGCTCAACTTGCGGCAGCAATGTGACTTGGAATTGCTGTTAAACGGGGCTTTTTCACCTTTAACTGGGTTTTTAGGGGTGAGGGACTACGTCAGTGTCCTGGAGCAAATGCGCTTGTCAAACGGCTTATTTTGGCCCGTGCCGGTGGTGTTAGATGTTGCGATGGCTTTGGCGGCAAAGCTCGCTGTTGGGGATCAGTTGTTGTTAACTGATCAGGAGTACACGCCGCTTGCCACGTTGGCGATTGATTCAATTTGGCAGCCGGATAAGCAACAAGAAGCTCTGGCGATTTATGGTACTGATAATCCGGCGCATCCTGGAGTCGCTACATTATATAATGATACGCAGCCGGTTTATTTGGGCGGTAAGGTGACGGGATGGCGCTTACCAGAGCATTATTATTTTCAGCATTTGCGCCAGACACCTGCACAGCTGCGCGAGCAATTTCTAGCAAAAGGCTTTACGAAAATTATCGGTTTTCAAACACGCAATCCTATTCACAAAGTGCACTATCAATTAACTCTGCATGCGATGCAGATGTATTCTGCGAATTTATTGTTGCATCCTGCGGTTGGGATTACCCAACCGGGTGATGTGAATCATTACAGTCGCGTGCATTGTTATCAAAAAGTGCTGCCTTATTATCCTAATGATGCGGTGCAGTTAAGTTTATTGCCGTTGGCAATGCGTATGGCTGGGCCGCGTGAGGCGTTATGGCATGCCATTATTCGGCAAAATTATGGTTGTAGTCATTTTATTATTGGGCGTGATCATGCGGGACCGGTTTTCAATGGCGATGGTTTTTATGCGCCGTATGCGTGTCATGAGCTAGCGCGGCAGTATCAATCGGAACTTGATATTGAATTGATTTTAATGTCGGAAATGGTGTATGTGCCAAAAACGCAAGGCTATTACTTACTGGATCAGGTGCAGGAGCAGCAGGTTTATGAGCGTGTATCGGGTAAGCAAATTATTGCAGCATTGCAGCGCGGTGAGGCAGTGCCAGATTGGGCATCGTTTCCGGAGGTGGTGACAGAGTTGCAAAAACTCTATCAACCAGAGTCGCAGCAGGGTTTTACGCTATTGTTGACCGGATTATCGGCGGCAGGTAAGTCAAGTTTAGCCAAAGCATTGTTTGATCTATTGATGGAGCGCGATATTTTGCGCGTGAGTTTGCTGGATGGGGATGTGATTCGGCATTGTTTGTCATCCGATTTGGGTTTTGATAAAGCGAGTCGTGATAAAAATATTGAGCGGCTTGGGTTGTTGGCTGGTGAGATTACTAAGCATGGTGGTATTGCCATTTGCGCGCCGATTGCGCCATATGCAGCAGCGCGGCGACGTATGCGTGAGTATGTAAGTCAATATGGCGGTTTTATTGAGGTGTATGTGGCAACACCGTTGGCGGTGTGTGAGGCGCGTGATCCTAAAGGTTGGTATGCCAAAGCGCGTGCTGGCAAGATTCAGCAGTTTACTGGGATAGATGCCGATTATGAGGTTCCGCAACAGCCTGAATTGGTTTTAGATTTAAGTGTGTTAACCCCGGCTGCAGCGGCGTTACAGGTTTTGGCAAAGTGCCAGGCTTTGGGGTATTTGGCAGATTAACTTGACCGAGTATCTTGGTCTGCTTACTATTGGGCGCAATTGGTAGACGACGGAGTCCTGCATGAGTATTAAGCGGCGCAATAGTATCGGTGTCAAAGTTGGCAATATTATGGTTGGCGGTGGCGCACCGGTGGTGGTGCAGTCGATGACGGATACGGATACCGCGGATATTGAGAAAACCGTTGCGCAAGTGCAAGCGCTAGCACAAGCCGGTTCTGAGGTGGTGCGGGTAACGGTGAATACGGAAGCTGCCGCGGCTGCCGTTGCAGAGATTCGTGAACGTTTAAATGCCTTAGGTTGTTTAGTGCCACTCGTTGGCGATTTTCATTATAACGGCCATAAATTATTAACAGATTATCCTGAGTGCGCACAAGCACTTGCCAAGTATCGGATTAATCCAGGCAATGTGGGATTTGGTCCTAAAAAAGATCCGCAATTTAATACCATGATTGATGTCGCGATTCAGTATGATAAACCGGTTCGTATCGGTGTAAATTGGGGCAGTTTAGATAAGTCTTTGGCAACCGAGATGATGAATCAAAACGCGACGCTGCCCAATCCAAAAACCTCACAAGCAGTATTACGTGAAGCATTAGTGGTTTCTGCGTTAACTAGTGCTAAGGCGGCAGAGGCGCGTGGTTTGAATGCGAATAAAATTATTATTTCTTGTAAGGTATCAACCGTGCAGGATTTAATTGCGGTGTATCAAATGCTAGCGCAACGTTGTGAATATGCTTTGCATCTAGGCTTAACGGAAGCTGGCATGGGTAGCAAAGGTATTGTGGCATCAAGCACGGCGATTGGGATTTTATTGCAACAAGGTATTGGTGACACCATTCGCGTATCGCTCACGCCAGAACCGAATGCGCCGCGTGAAAATGAAGTTATCGTGGCACAACAAATTTTACAAACCATGGGGATTCGTTCTTTTGCACCATTAGTGACAGCGTGCCCAGGTTGTGGTCGTACAACCAGTTCGTTTTTTCGTGAACTCACTCAAGACGTTGAGCAATTTATTCGTTCCAATATGCCGAATTGGCGTCAGCAGTTTGTTGGCGTTGAAGAGATGTCGGTTGCGGTGATGGGATGTGTGGTGAATGGTCCGGGTGAGAGTAAGCATGCCAACATTGGGATTAGTTTGCCAGGTACTGGCGAAGCACCGGTGGCACCTGTGTTTATGGATGGGAAAAAAGTGGCGACGTTGCGTGGTGATGATATTGCTGCGCAATTTAAGGAGCTTATTTTGCAGTATATGCAGACGCATTACCAGGCGCCCTCAATATTATCTGATTAAAGTAAGGCTCCCCCGGCTACAAGGAGTTTAAAAGCCAAAGGAGCCTTGGTTGCTTCAGGGTTAGCCTCTGGGCGATGGATTGGGCGCTGTGGCTGTTTCCAATACTTTTGCTTCGGTTGCCTCTTCAGGTTGCGTATAGTTAAAAAAACTATGACGACTACTGCTGTAGTTTTGATAATTTTCTGATAGTGCATGGCGCATAAAAAGTTTATGCAAGGCTGGAATGACTTCAGAATAAAAAGGGAAGAGTAATAAACGACAAACAATTCCTTTTAAATAAGCTTGTGAAAATCTTCGATAAAATGGCAAGCTTTTATCGGTAGATTCTAGCAATCTTCTAGCAGCTTCCCTGGCAGTAATTGGATTAGCTGAGTTTTGCATATACGTGCCGATGGTATCCACGGGCTGAGTTAAAGTCGCTCCAACAAATCCTGACAGCAACTTCATTGGAAATACGTAATATTCACCTAAGTTTTCTTCAGTTAGTTCTTTAACTTTTGGGTTGATGCAAAACATCCATGAGGTAAAAAAGCCATCGCGAACGCTAATCATTGAAATGCTTCTGAACATTCCTATTAAGCCGCCATCTTTATACATGGCTTTGAAAGCAGGTATGATCGAGTGAGGGTTACCAGAAGTTATTTTTTGACGATATACCACAGCTCTTTCTACAATCGTTGCAGTTGGTGAGCCTAAGACGCCGCATGCATAGCTTCCAGCAAGTTTTTTAAATGTATTATCACTTTCAATCCAAGGATTAATTTGATTTTTAGCAAGTAATTGCAAAGCTGTCGTTGGTACAATATTTGAAGCAAAGGTAACGCCACCACGATACCATTTAAATGGCTTGCCTTCTTTTTGGAGGCCTGCTTGTAGATATTTTTT
>CAYXLV010000190.1:0-4541 GCA_964465995.1 uncultured Coxiellaceae bacterium
CGAGAAAGCTGACGCACCGTCAGCAGCCATCATATAACCTAATTGCGACATGGTTGAATACGCAATAACTCGTTTAATATCATCCTCAACAAAAGCCAATAAGCCTAAAAATAGTGCGCCCGTCGCGCCAACAACTAATACCAAGCTTAATGCGGTTTGTGATAATTCAAATAGCGGCGACATGCGTGCCACCAAAAAAACACCTGCCGTTACCATGGTAGCCGCGTGGATCAAAGCGGAAATAGGTGTTGGGCCTTCCATCGATTCTGGTAGCCAAACATGCAATGGAATTTGGGCTGATTTACCCATCGCTCCGATAAATAGCAATACACATGTCACGGTGATCACTGACCAAGGGTGGTTAGGTAAAATGGTCATTGACGTATTGGTTAAGCTAGCAGCCTGATTAAAAACCGTGTTGTAGTCAACGCTGCCAAAGTAATCGAGAATTGCTGCAATACCTAAAATAAAACCAAAATCACCCACGCGATTAACAATAAACGCTTTGAAGCTACCCACCGCTGCAGACTCTTTCCGAAACCAAAAACCGATTAATAAATACGAGACTAGGCCAACCCCTTCCCAGCCGAAGAATAATTGTAAAAAATTATTGGCGGTAACCAGCATTAGCATCGCAAAGGTAAATAAAGACATATAAGAAAAGAAGCGCTGATAACCTGGGTCATCGGCCATGTAGCCGATACTATATATATGGACTAACAGCGAGACAAACGTCACCACACACATCATAAACGCAGTGAGATGATCAATTAAAAAACCCACATCAAATTTAAACGTGCCGCTCTGCGCCCACACATAAATCGTGCCATCGTAGCTATTGCCATCGATCACGACGAGTTTAAAAATAATTAACGCCGACAAAAACGACACCACCATCAACATAATGGTGGCCCAATGCGCGCCAGCACGACCAATTTTTTTACCAGCCAAGCCAGCAATTAAACCGCCTGCTAATGGCGCTATTACCGAAATTAAAGCAAGTTGACGAATCGCTTCCACAATTTATCCCTTTAATATATTCATTTCTTCAACATTAATCGTGCCGCGGCGACGATAAAGCAATACCAGAATAGCCAAACCAATCGCTGACTCTGCGGCTGCAACCGTTAAAATAAAAAAGACAAACACTTCACCGGCATTGGCATTTAAATACTGTGCAAAAGCGACAAAGTTGGTGTTAACCGCAAGCAACATTAATTCAATGCACATCAGCATGATGATAATGTTTTTACGATTGATCACAATGCCTGCAAAACTTAATCCAAATACAATGGCGCCAAGCACCAAGTAATAACTTAATGGAATCATGATTCATCCGCCTTCATATCAGTAATAATGCGCAGCCGTTCGGTTTTAGTCACACTATGCTGCTGATTAATATTTTGAGTTTTGGTATTGGGTTTGCGACCGTGAAAGGCCAAACTAATCGCTGAGATAATCGCTACCAATAAAATGGCGGCGGCTAATTCGAATGGAAATAAGTAATGCGTATAAAGTAACAACCCCATACTGCGCGTGTTGCTATAATCCGCGCCGTGGAAGGTTAGTAGCACGTTGGCAAAAGTGAAATGTTTGGGCTCAAAACCAATAAATAAAATACCGACTAATAACACCATGGCCAGTAAGCCAAACGGTAGATAGCGCACAAATTTTTCGCGCATTCTGGATAAATCGACATTCAGCATCATGACCACAAACAAGAACAAGGTCATCACAGCACCCACATACACAAAAATTAAAATCAGCGCTAGAAATTCGGCTTGTAATAACATCCATAAAATAGCGCTGGCCACAAACGCTAATACTAAGTACAGGGCGGCACGCACTGGGTTGCGTTGCAAAATTACCATGGTTGCCGCAAAAATTAAGATGGCGGCAAATAAGAAGAACACCACTGAGTAGATTGGAAATGTCATAAATCCTTACCTTACTTATCTAAAGTTTTTATCTTTACCACGATCGATTGCTAGCTGCTCTTCGTAAAGATCACCAATCATCAGCAGCTTTTCTTTCGTTAAAATGTTATCGCCTCGATCATACACGGCGTAGTGCATTTCTGGCGTTAAGACAATTGAGTCCACTGGGCAAGATTCTTCACAAAAGCCGCAGTTAATGCATTTGAAGGCATCAATTTCATATTTGGTGGTGCGTCTTGAACCATCCGCAGCGCGTGGTCCGGCTTCAATGGTAATGGCGCAAGCGGGGCAAACTGCTTCACAAAGTTTACAAGCAATGCAGCGCTCTTCACCGTTGGGATAACGGCGCAGTGCTAACATGCCACGAAAACGATACGAACTGGGTGTTTCTTCTTCGGGATATTGAATCGTGGTTTTTTTCTTCAAGAAGTAACGACCGGTTAAGCTTAAGCCTTTAAACAGTTCAGCTAAGGTAAATCGTCTGATTATCTTTTTTATAAATTGCATCATTGAAACCAAAATCCTATTTTAAATTGCACCGCTAATGCGATGACCACTAACCATACTAAGGTCACTGGAATAAGTACCTTCCAACCTAAATGCATAATTTGATCGTAACGATAACGTGGGAAAGTGGCGCGCATCCAAAAATACAAGAAAATAAAACAAGCCACTTTTAAACAAAACCAGATAATGCCAGGCACCCATGCGAATAATGTTTCTAAGCCAGGGATACCTTGGAACGGTGATAAGTAGCCACCGAAAAACATGATGGTGGCAACGGCTGAGACCAAAATCATATTGGCGTATTCGGCTAAAAAGAATAATGCAAAACCCATACCAGAATATTCGACGTGGAACCCGGCAACAATTTCAGATTCACCTTCGGCTACATCAAACGGTGCGCGATTGGTTTCAGCGACAGCGGAAATCCAGTAGACAAACAATAATGGTAATAGTGGTAACCAGTACCAATGCAAAATGCCGCCAGATTGTGCGGTGATAATTTTTGATAAGTTTAAACTGCCCGATGCTAGTAACACGCCGACTAGCGCAAAGCCCATGGCAATTTCATAAGAGACCACTTGCGCGGCTGAACGAAGCGCACCAAAAAAAGCATATTTTGAATTGGAAGCCCAACCGGCAACCAGTACGCCATAAACGCCTAATGACGTCATCGCAAATAAATATAGTAACCCGGCATTCACATCTGCTAATACCCAACCTTTAGCAAATGGAATGACAGCCCATGCAGCCAGTGCAGGCGCAATCGAAAGAATCGGTGCGATCACAAATAAATAACGATTCGATTGTGAAGGCACAATCACTTCTTTAAAAATCAGTTTCATCGTGTCTGCTAACGGCTGGCCAATACCGCGCAAACCAACACGGTTGGGGCCGATGCGGCCTTGCATGTAACTAATGACTTTGCGTTCCGCCATCGTGACATACGCCACGGCAACCATTAACGGAATTAAAATAATAACGATTTTAATAATGATCCAAATAAGTTGTAGGATTTGCTGCTCTAGCACGATGCCTCCTGCTGCAACGTAATCGACATCATCGACTCACCAAAACCCATGGTTTCGGCTAAGCCAGATGGCAATAAAACGGTATTATCAGACAAACGTCCATCGATTGATAACGGCAAGCTAATGCGGCTATCGCCTTGAATAGCGGTTACCAGCATGCCTTCACTGAGTTGGCATTGTGCTGCTGTTGCTTGATTGACACGAATCGTGTTGAGGTTTGGCTCCATCACTTGTTGCGTTTCTTGTAACGCAGGAGCGCGTCGCACTAAGTTATCCGTGCGGTAAATCGGCCATGGTGCAACTCTAGTTAACTCGGTTGGGCTGGCTTCGATGGTGGTGAGGTTGATCGCGGGTGCTTGATATTCAGGAATGGCATCCATTTTCGCTTCCAATTCATCGCGAACTTGGTGCGCCGTTTTATAATCAAAATTATCTAACTTAAATAAATTGCCCAGCACACGAAAAACTTTCCAGGCAGGTTTTGCTTGATCCATTGGTACGGTCACTGCGGCGAATGATTGCCAAGTGCCAGCGATATTCACAAAGGTGCCTGGCGTTTCGGTAAAAGGTGCGACAGGTAAAATCACATCGGCAAAGGTTTCCATGCCCGGTGTAACGAAAGCGCTAAAACAAACGACAAATTCTGCGGCATTTAAATGTTGAATCGCAGCAGCTGGATAAGCAGTATCAAAGCCGGGTTCAATATTAAGGAGGAAGTATGCTTTTACCGGTTCATCGCGTAGTAATTGTTTGGCATTTTTACCGGGCTTAGCAACTGTTTGTGCTGCTGGACCGCGATGCGGCACCATGCCGGCAAGCCATGCACCGGAGCCATTGGCACCGTGGGTTAATACACCAACATGCGCTTTGGCGCCGAGTAGTTCGCGCAATAAGCGGCCTAGCATAATCACTTCAGATAATTGTGGATGATCGATCGCAAACTCACCTAGTAAAATTGCTGGCTCTTCGGCAGCTTTTAAAGTCGCTGCGATCGCTTTGGCGTGTTCATCGGTTGATACTGCTGCCAGTGCTGGTTCATTACTTCCCGCGTCAACCGCTAAGACTTTCA
>CAYXLV010000191.1:0-4530 GCA_964465995.1 uncultured Coxiellaceae bacterium
ATTAATGACTGAGTTAAAGCTTCGCGCCGACGAAGAAGCTATTCGCGTCTTTCACGATAATTTACAAAACTTACTGATGGCAGCCCCGGCGGGTAATCATGTGGTGCTCGGATTGGATCCTGGTTATCGCACGGGTGTTAAAACTGTCGTGATTGATGGCACTGGCAAGCTATTAGCCCATACGGTCATTTATCCGCATGCGCCACAAAAAGCTTGGGATAAAGCGTTAGTATCACTTGCAAAGCTTTGCACAGAACATGGTGTTAAATTAATTAGTATTGGTAACGGCACTGCATCGCGTGAAACGGATCAATTAGCGGCTGAGCTGATTAAAAAATTACCGCAATTGGGTATGCAAAAAATTGTGGTATCAGAAGCCGGTGCATCGGTTTATTCCGCTTCAAAATTAGCAGCTAATGAATTTCCAGATTTAGATGTGTCTTATCGTGGCGCTGTTTCCATTGCACGACGTTTACAAGACCCGCTGGCAGAGCTTGTTAAAATCGAACCAAAATCTATTGGTGTTGGTCAATATCAGCATGATGTGAACCAAGTTAAACTCGAACGCTCACTGAATGCAGCGGTTGAGGATTGTGTTAACGCGGTGGGTGCCGATATTAATACGGCATCTGTGCCTTTGCTAACCAGTATTTCTGGTTTAAATTCCACTATTGCCAGCAATATTGTTCAGTTTCGCGAACAACATGGGCGTTTCAAAGATCGACAAAGTATTAAGTCCGTTTCGCGTCTGGGTGAAAAAGTATTTGAACAAGCTGCTGGCTTTTTGCGTATTATGGATGGTGAAAACCCGCTTGATGCATCGGCTGTGCATCCTGAAAGTTACACCATTGTTGAATCTATTGCCGACCGGCTTGGCAAACCTGTCAATGAACTTATTGCTAATGACGCTTTATTAAATACTCTAGAACCTATGCAATTTGTCACCGGCAAAGCCGGTTTGCCAACAATTAAAGACATTATTGATGAGCTAAAAAAACCAGGCCGTGATCCTCGCCCTGAATTTAAAATGGCAACGTTTGCCGAAGGTGTGAATGAAATTAAAGATCTTAAAGTGGGCATGGCGCTTGAAGGTGTTATTACGAACGTTGCGAATTTTGGCGCGTTTGTTGATATTGGTGTGCATCAAGATGGTTTAGTGCACGTATCACAAATTGCTGATCATTTTGTGAAAGACTTACACCAAGAAGTGAAAGTTGGCCAAATTGTTAAAGTCCGTGTGCTTGAAGTTGACGCTGCCAGAAAACGAATTAGCTTGACCATGAAAACAAGTGATACGGCACCAGGCCAACGCAAAAAAGAGCATGCTAAGCAAAAAGCAGCATCACCTAAAAAGCGCGCAACAGTAGAAACTGGCTTTGCCAGTCAACTCAAAAACGCACTGCAAAATAGTGATAAATAAAATCTTGGTTGCTAGTGGGTAGTAAATAATCGCTGGATATCTTCTTTATCGAAGTGACACTGTTTGTTGCAATATTCACAGGTGACGGAAATTTGTCGGTTGGTTTTTAATATTTTTTGGCATTCTTCAAGTCCAAGCATACGCACGGTGACAGTCATTTTATCGACCGAACAGTTGCACTTAAATGTCACCGGCTGCGGCTCGAATAAACGCACTTCTTCTTGATGAAACAGGCGATGCAAGATATTTTCTTCATCCAGCTCCAGTAGCTCTTGCGCTGTTATGGTATCACCGAGCAAAGCGATATGCTCCCAGTATTCAAGGTCAGCTTCGCTTTCATCTTCGGTTGGCATTTTTTGCAATAGCAAGCCCGCTGCTTGGTGGGTGCTGGCGGTGCAAAATAAAAAAGTATGCAGTTGTTCGGATTGTAAAAAATAATTTTGCAAGGCTTGGCTAATGCTTTGCCCAGAGAGTTGAATAATACTTTGATAAGGTTTGGCTTGATTGTCGGAGGTGATGGTGACAACTAGTTGACCGGTGTTAAAAACGGATTGAATAGCTTCTGGTGATGCAGCACGATCCCAGTTCGCATAGCCACGAATTTGATTCAAATGATTACACTTTGCCACTAATGTTTTTAGTGCGCCTTCGCTTTGAAATTGCACAGTCAGTTGACCGCTAAATTTAATCGTATTGGCCATTAAGACCACGGCACCTAAACATTCGCCAAGTAGTTGCTTTAAGATATCCGGATAGTGATGTTGTTTCATAATTTGTACAAAGCTGTGATCGAATTTTACAATTTCACCGCGTACACCGGCTTTTGCGAAAAGAAAACGCGTAATTTTGTCTTGCGCCATGGTAAATCCAATAAATTGATGATGAATAACAAGCTATTTGCCCGCGCGCATTCTAGCAACCTGTTCAAAAAAACACTAGGAAAAACATGATATAAGAGGTGTATAAATCAAATTAATGTGCTAGCTTATGCAAAAAATTTTGGGGTGTTCACAACTTTGTAACAACTATTTGTTAAGGTTCTTATTAACAATCTAAAGGATGCATAATGACCAATAAAAACCACACGCACCAGGCAGTTAATCAGCTGGATGAGGCAAAACTGCATCGATTTCACTGGCGAATGGTGGTCACCGCGGGCATGGGTTTTTTCACAGATGCATATGATTTGTTCATTATTGGTGTGGTCACCGCATTACTGATTCCTATTTGGCACTTAAGCATCCATCAAATTGCGATTCTCAATGCGGCTTCACTGGCATCTGCAGGGCTAGGTGCTGTTGCTTTTGGCTGGTTATCCGATAAATTTGGCCGTAAGAAGCTCTATGGTATTGAGGTCTTTATCTTATTTATAGGCGCTATTGTCTCTGCGCTCTCCCCCTCCTTCGCTTGGTTATTAGTTTCTCGGATTATTGTAGGGATTGGTATTGGTGGTGATTATCCATCAAGTGCTGTGGTGGCTAGCGAGCATGCCAATCGCAAAAATCGTGGCTTTTTGGTGTTGCTGGTCTTTGCGATGCAGGCACTGGGTCTCATTATTGGTCCTTTGATTGCTTCACTGCTATTGGCGTTGCATTTGCAGCATGATTTGGTTTGGCGACTGTTGCTTGGGTTTGGCGCAATCCCCGCGGCTTCTGTGTTTTATCTGCGTCGCCAATTGGCCGAGTCACCACGCTATCAGTTGAGCAAGGAATTACCAGTTGAAGTCAGTAGCGTGGTGAGTGAGCTCGCTGGTTATCAAGATGAAGCGCATGCGCCACAGCAGCCTGAGCAGCGTAAGCTTTTTTCTGGCAAGTGGTTAAAGTGTTTAATCGGTACCGCAGGTGCTTGGTTTCTTCTCGATGTGGCCTTCTACGGCAATGGTGTATCATCGATGCTGATTATGAAGTCCATCAGCCCGCATGCATCACTGCTGCAACATACATTAATCGCCACGTTGATATTCTTATGTTTTGCAGTCCCCGGTTATGTCTTCGCCGCAAAATACGTCGATAAAATTGGCAGAAAGCCTTTACAGGTAGTTGGCTTTGCCGTGATGGCGTTATGTTACTTAGCGATTGCATGGATACCAGGCATTCAAAGTATGTTGGTGTTGTTTATCACTATTTTTGGTTTAAGCTTCTTTTTTGTAAATTTTGGTCCCAATAGTACAACCTTTTTAATTCCTTCAGAGATTTTTCCCACCAATATTCGCGCACGCGGTCATGGCTTGTCAGCAGCGATTGGCAAGGTTGGCGCTTTTGTGGGGGCTTTTATGCTGCCGTTGGTGCTTAATCATTTTGGTTTAAGTGTCACTATGGAATTGGTGGCGATGGCATCATTACTTGGCGTTCTAATGACGTTTCTAGTGCCTGAAATGAAAGGTAAATCCTTAGAGTCAATTGAGTAATTAAACTGCTGGGATATGCTTGCGTGCTTTTTCTAATACCTTTTCGGCTTTGGCGGATGATTTGGTCATCGTGTTAAAGACAGTAAATCGGCCTGTGGTTGCTAATTCATAAAAACCTTTTGCTACTAAACCTGCTCCAAATGGTAAGCACAATAAAACATTGCCTGCTATGCGTAACCATTTTTTGCCGCGGTGTTGTTGGAGTTTTTTTGCTGATGGGGATTCCAGCAAGACGTTGTTTAGCTGCTTATGTAAAGCTTTTTTATCTTGCTTTGTTTGGGCACTTTGAAAATATTCGTCGCTATATTGCAAGCATAGCCGCTCGTTATGTTCAGCCATACGACGCACGGCGGGATCTTTAATTGTTTTAGCGTGTTCGCCGATAGCTTTGATGGCTTTTTCTAGCTTTAGACGTGCTGGGGTGGCCGCTTCGATTTTTTTGATTTGCTTATCCAAATTGATACTTGGTTGGGTCGACGTAACGTTTTGGATCAAGCCTTTTTTATAGCCGCTCAATCCTCGAAACATAGCAAATCCAAGTTGTATTGTATTGGAGCTATTTGGAATTTTTTCTAGTAATATTTTGAAAAACTCTTGCTGTTTATTATCAAGATCTCCTATTAGGGGCCACTTTATTGTTTTTTTAGCGGTAGTGATGATGTCATCGTAAAACTGGTTATCTTTATAAGACATAGACTCACCA
>CAYXLV010000192.1:0-4516 GCA_964465995.1 uncultured Coxiellaceae bacterium
TCTTTGTTATCTGAATAAGGATTCGCTGCTTCTAAAGATTGTTTTTTCATAATTTATTATTGACTCCCTTAGATAAAATCACTGAGAACACAGTGTCTTAATGCGTTAATTTATTTTGACTTTCTTTACTCCATTGGCTCACATCGATGGTATTTAGTTCCTTAGGTGTAGCTGAAAATAGTGAGGGTGAAGCGGGTAGGCTGAAATTGGGGTTGGTGCCAAGGCTATCTATTGCATGGCGTGGTAAGGAAAGCGTTCGATTTGAGGATAGTTTTATGGTGTTGAAAATATAACGCAGCCAGGTTAAGCAGTTGTGCGTATGACTAGTTTCCTCACTACCACCTAACGATCTGTAAATAATGCGGCTGCTTTGCTTTACATTTGGATGACTATTACTAGGTTGACGTGCTTCTTCGCTGCGAATTTTATCAAAGAGTTGGTCAACTTCTGCTAGAAGCAATCTACCAACGCTATAAGACACCAGTGCCTCTGGTTGAAAATTATCCTTCTTGAAAATGCTGATGAGGATTGTCCGGCCCGAGTCTATTGCGTTGCCTGAGGTATCTGTTTCTATTCTTAGTTTGAGATAACCAAAGCCCTTATCCGAGCTATGTTCCACTAAATCAAAACGCACAAAGACACGGCAACCGGTCAAATTTAGCCCTTCAGCAAGGCCATAGACATGACGATTCAGATCCTCACAGTAATTCGAACTCTTAATCTTTGGTTTTGCTACACGCACTATATAGACGGCCCAACTATCCATAGAAATTCTGTTTTTATCGTCGAAAACACTTACTGCTGCATTTTTAGAAACACGTGGCTGCTTTAAACTGCTTTGCAGCTGAATCAGTTTCTTGAGTTCTGTATCGTTCTCAGCCATCTCTGCAAGTTGGATTGTTCTAGCCATCTGCAGTTCAAGCGGCTTACCAGTGGCGCCTTGGCTTTGCAAAAAGCGATGTTGGTAGGTGTTTAAGCCTTTTGTTTTTGCTAGTTTCATATTGTATTGAAGGGGGCTTCCAAGTAAATTTGTGTAATTATTTTGAGGAAAGAGCAATGCTACCAAATAATACAATTTATTTGTGTTTTGCCTGAAAAATCCAACTTGAATATAGTTACTTTTCTGGATCCATCCTATATGTAGCTCTTCACCTTGGAAGTGAACGAAAATAATAGTTTTATTGATAACGAGCTCTTGCAGATAACCTTCTGTTTTCATGTCCAATAAGTGCACTGCTTGACTCTTCGTTGCGGCCAATTGATTGCCATTCGATGACCAAGATAGACTATTCCCCCCCCTCGATCCGAAGAATGTCCCAAAAAATTTTGAAGGAATTTTTGTTGGATATCGGTACAAAACTGGTGGATTATTTGGATATGCGTACAAAACTATTGGTGGTTGTGTTGGCTGATCATAGGCCCAAATGTAAATCACCTTATCATCAGAAGCTGAAGCAATTTTATCGCCGCTGGGCGACCAAGAGACACATCTAACAACCAATTTTTCCTCACCAGGACACTTTAGAATTAGTGGCAACTGATCCTGTTGGTTAGGTGCCCAAACACCCACCGTAAAATCACTACTTCCAAAAGCCAGTAGATTACTGCCCGGAGACCAAGACATACAGCTGATGGCTTTTACTAAAACTATTGGTGGTTGATGTGGCGGTTTATCGAGTGTCCACACAAGCACTTCATGATCATCACTTGAAGCTAGCAGATAGCTGTTTGGTGACCAAGTTACACTACTAACTGAATGTGAGTGCCATCCTAAAATTCTTGGTGGTAGTTCTGGCTGATCTGGAGCCCATATACAGACGCTATGATCTTTGTTGCCAGAGGCTATTTGATCGCCGCTAGGTGACCAGGAAATACTGTTAACCACCTTTATGGATTTGCCTAACATTGCTTGCAATTTTTCAGGTTGATCAGGTACCAGCACCTGCACTTTGAACTCATTACTTATCGAAGCTATTCGATTATTGTTCGGAGAGTAAGAGATACTATTAATTACTTCAGTATGTCTTCCCACAATTTGCGGTAATTGTTCTAGTTGGTTAAGTTGCAATATGTGCGCGACCCTATTAAAACTTCCTAAAACTAGTTGATCTCCCTTCACAGACCAAGATCCGCAATCAACAGAATTTACTAGTTTGTCCGATAAGTTTCTTGGCGACTGTGTTGACTGATCAAGCATCCACATGAGTACTGTGCCATCAATACTACCCGAAGCTAGTTGATTATCTTTCAGCGACCAAGACACGCTCTTAACCGAATTCTCATGCCCAGTTAATATCATCTTTAATTGTTTTGGCTGATGGCCAGGCGTCCATATATGAACTGTAGAATCTGAACTACCCGAAGCCAAGTGCTCACCATCTGAAGACCAAGCCACACTCTGAACGGAATCCGTATGACCCTGCAAAACCATCGGCAACTGTTTTGTCTGATTAGCCGACCATATTCGTATTGAGCTGTCGTTACTACCCGAAGCGACTCGATCTCCGTCTGGAGACCAGCATACACTATTGACTGATAAAGCATGCCCATTGAAAACTATTGGCGACTGTTTTGGCTGTTCCAGGTTCCAAATCCGCACTGTTTTGTCTTTTCCTCCAGAGGCTAAATAATCTCCTTTTGCTGTGAGGGCAATACTGTTTACGGCACCTTGATGTCCAGTCAATTTCCTATGATATTTTCCACTTGGTAAATGCCATAAATAAATAGCTCCCCCTTGGCTACCAGAAGCTAAGCGCTCACTTTGCCTAAGTTCTGGTCCCCCATCTACAGCTAAACAAGTCACCTCATCGCTTTCTGTGCACCATAGCCAGTAATGTTTTATCGTCTGCTCAATGAGAAGACTTTGCTGGTGAATAAAGTGAATTTTCCCTTTTTGCTCTCCAATCAGTAACCACTCTCCATCCCATGTATGAGTAAGTGCGTGTACAGGTGAATCAAAGGTGAGTTGGTCTTTGTTGGCTCCCCAGTCGCAGTCCGACACTATTGCGCCAGTCAAGTCCGCATCCGCTAAAAAGGCTTGCCTAAAATTCACGCGTGATAAGTCAGCATTCCTAAAATCTGCCTGATGTAAAACTGCTCCTGATAAATCTGCCCCCGGTATTTTGATGTCTTTCCAAGTTCTTATATTTAATGGTTGCTTTGCATAATTTAATACGGTAATTGCATTGGCTGCGGCAAATGCCACGTGAGGCTCTTTTTTAGAGGCTTCCACAACTTCGTAAAGAGTGTCTTTAAATTCATCATGCTGCTTGACGCGCTCAGCTAAAAACTTTAAGAACCTCTGCTCGACAATTTCAGTATTAAAGGCGTCTTCTCTTAACTGCTCAGAGTTTGTGGCAGCATTATTGTTATTGTTATTGTTATTGTTATTGTTATTGTTATTGTTAACCAGCGTTGTCGCCATCAACTTCATTTTTCCAACCAACCCTTTAAAAATTGATTGTTGTGCAAAATATTCAACTAAGGTTTTATGGAAAAACCGAAAATATTGTTCATCACACACCAATAGACACCCTGAACGTACCGCTTCTAGTAAATGTCGGCACGAGGCTTCAGGTTTATCACAGCGTTCACTTTTTAATTGATCAAGTAGATTTTCAGATTTTTGCGGGTCATTGAGCAAATGGGGCCGCAGTGTTTCTGCCATCGGTATTTCAATTTTTAACTTGCCATTTTCAGCATTTTGTAAACACCAATACGCCAAGTTGGTGTTGTAGTGGTGCAGAGCATCTAACCAATTAAAGCGTATCTTATCGAGATGTTCAACCAGCTTAGAATCTGTTTCAGCTAATTTATCTCTGGAGCGATTGGCTTGCTCCTCAAACCATGCACTGACAAATTCATCGTAAATATCAATTCGTTTGAAGTGTTGCCGCCCCATGGCAGGTTTGTCTAGATTTTTTATTTCTAAGCTAGGTAAAACATACAATACCAAGCTTAAAATCACTGGATTAGTCGCCAGCTCCAGTAAGTTTGGGATGTTAGTTAAGTTATCCCAAAAGCGTTTAACCTCCCAGTCTGGCTTTGCTAGAGGCTGCCATTGTTGAATAAATTCTTGCACTTGCTCTTTTGAAAAATCACGCAGCTGGGTAACTATCATCGTGCTGGGGATGTTGCTGTCAGACGCAAGTAGCTCAGGGGCAAAATGATTATTTAGCTCGATTTTTAATTCATTACGTTGCAATCCTAAACCAAATTTTTCAGGGCGCAAACTGAATACAAATTGAGCCAGTGGCCAATTTTTCCAGTCGTTAGCTAGATACAAATTGCTGTCGTAGCTAACTTCATCATAACCATCGCAAAAAACAATCAATCTTACATGCTGCTGAATAAGATTAGGGTTAGGAATATGCACTACCTCTTTTAAATAATCTTCTAACAAAAGGTTAGGTCTTAACTTTTTCCTGCCTAGTGCATCGTTTAAATCAATAAAAATTGGGAAAGGCTTTGTTTGATCTTCCGCATGTGCTGACAAGCAATCGCGCAACCAATGTTT
>CAYXLV010000193.1:0-4510 GCA_964465995.1 uncultured Coxiellaceae bacterium
GTGTGGGATAACCCATGTGAAAGTAGGTCACTGCCAGGTTTTTAATCCAAAAACCCTCAAGAGTAAAATCTTGGGGGTTTTTTTTTGGCTGATGCATTATTGTTTTTGAACTTGCTGTTGAATAGCGGGTAGATGGGAGGCTGGCGCGCGAGCTAGATATTAATCATGGCCCCTGCGATTAAATTCACGGGATGATATTAGAAGCAGTTGGATGACACTGGAAGTATTGAGATGACAGCAGAAATACTGGAGTGACATGAGTGGTGTTACTTGTGATGCAAGGTGTTTTAGGAAGAAATTAAGAACTAATTATTTTTTTAGTAACCGGCGATAAACGCTTCACCGCATAATAAGCGGCACCTAAAAAAGCATGCTCAGGATTAATAAGCACCCCAAGCGGAAATTCAGTGCGTAAATTTTGATAAGCAGGTGAAGCGCCAATTCCACGATAAAATTCATCATGATCAAATAAATGAATATTTTTTAACACCACACCTCCTGAAATCCAAATGCCACCACTTGGCATAAAAGCCAACTGCACAGTGCCAATAAATAATCCCATATACCAGGCCACCATTGCCAAGGTTTCATCAGCTTGGCCACTATGACACTGCTCACTTACTTCCTCCGGTGCACGTGGCACAGCTTCACAGCTAATAAATTGATGCAACGCAGCAATACCACTACCCGATAAAATACGTTCAAATGAAAGCGGCGTATCTTTTTGCACAAACCCTTCACTTCGCATAAATTTAATTAACTCTTTATGCCGCCTTAAATAATATTTATGCGCCAAAGGCGGCTGCGTAATTCCAATATGCCCCATCTCATTTGTACCAATCCAAAAATTCCCATCAGGCAACAACACCCCATCTTTAACACCCAGGCCTGTCCCAATGCCAAGCGCAACACGACGTCCGTGCGGATCAAAACTGCCAGGATTAAGCAACTTAATATTGTTAGGATCATTGATATAAGGCGTAAAAGTAGCACAAACAATTGGTGTATAGTCATGCACCACTGCAAATTCTGGCCAATTATTTTGTTTAGCAACTTCAGCAATATTCATCACATAGGGATACCCCTTATCCAATTGCAAAACATCACCATCATATTGCCCTGCAGCACCAATACAAATTACATCTGCTGCTGACATTTTAATATCTAAACCTTGTTCAATGGTATCTGTCAGATGCGCAAAAGAATCACATTCACGCAATTTCACCCGAAAGCTTTTTTGACAAGTTAGCGCTTGAGAAATTTCATCATAGATAACAGTCGCTGCGGCACATTTTGTCGCGCCAATATCCCAGGTGATAATAACTTGTTCAGACATGGGTTCCTCAATTACTGCTCATGATGGGCACAGATTATAATGAATAATATTGTACGTGTCAGGTTATTCAAATAATTAACGGCATTAACAAATGCTAGCTAATACTGCTAAAAGCAAACGATAGATAATATCAATCAATACCATAAAATCTTTCCATTTTATCCCAACCGAATAACTCCTTAAGCTCACTACCTAGATCAATGACTAAAAATAAGGAGTCAAAAAAATGCAACAACCCAATCCAAAAGAAGAAATCCTAAACGTACTGCGTTTACGCAGCTGTCTATGGCGCCGCCCAGAGAATATCTTTGAAGGTATTGGCATGGGATTTATAGTCGGTCAGACATTAACCATTTTATTAGAAGTACTAGGAGTCAATGAAGACCTTGCCATAGGCATAGGTATTATTTACAGCTTTATGGTAATAGGCGCTACTGTAGGATATGTAAACAACCGCAACGATATCCAAGAAATGGAAAATGCACAGTTATCGCATCAACCATAACTCAACAAAAAGGCGGTAGCACCCGCTACCGCCGCCCAAAAGACCATTGCTTTTTCCTGTCACTTCCCCTAGAATGCCCCTCATCTAAGCATGCTGGTGTAGCTCAGTTGGTAGAGCAGCTGATTTGTAATCAGCCGGTCGGGAGTTCGAATCTCTTCACCAGCTCCAGAGTGCACACACTGTTTGCTTTATTACTCCCCTGACTTTAACAAAGCAAAAGCTCGCGTGAGTTTGCCAACCATCTCACTAATAAATCAAAGTAAGCATCATATAAATACAAAAGCTTATTATTTTTATACAAAGTTTATTTTTGTTAAGCCCTAAAAGTAGTTCTACCTTGCAACGACCAAATAAAAAAACAGTCCTAAATGTAAAAATTAAATTAGATGGTCACTAGCATTTAACTCAACCAATTAGCCCAGGACGCACCTGCTACTTGTCCCACTTGCTTGGTTAACGCATTGATTCTATTGAAGCACAATGCTAGGTTGATCCAGCTGGCGTCTCATTTAACGAATGCTTTTGGGTTAGTTTTTTAGATATACTCCCTCCTGCCACAAGGAGATCCCAAATTGAAAAAACAACTCGACATTCTAAAAAAATCAACAGAACTTGCTCTACCACTTATTTTATTTCGCAGCATAGATTCAGCCAGTTTTTTCATCAGTAATATTATGCTGGCACATGTCAGCAATACAGCGCTCGAAGCAAGCCCACTCATTGCAGGATTGCGCGATGTTACAAATTTTATTCTAAGATCTTCACTAACTATTTTAGGCCACACCATCCCCAAAAAAAGCCGGTCAAACCCAGAAGAAGTCGGCACAGAAGTGCAGCAAGGCTTTATAGTCGCAACAATTATTGGCAGTATCGAATTATCTATTTATCTTCTAGCCAAGCCAATCTATCAAGGTTTTGGCCAAGATGGTTTGCTTGTAAATGATGTAAAGGACTACTTTAATTACTTCGCTTTTTCAGCATTTGGTGACATGTGGTTTTCCGTGCTGCGCCATTTGTATTCAGGTATTGATAAACCGTGGGCTCCATTTGCAGCCAATGTCGTTGGCGCAGTGTCATCAAAATTTCTTGCATATGGTTTAGGCTATGGAAAATTTGGTATGCCAAATCTAGGTGTCAAAGGCATTGCGATAGGTGATGCTTTAGACCATTACATTGCTACTGCAAGTTTACTAGGTATTATGTATTACCACCGCGACGCACTATCACCATACAGCCTCACTCGTTATATCCCTGGAAAACACAAAGAACGTTTTCTTTTCATCTTAAAATATGGCTCCCTCATTTCTACCCAGGTTGCCACTGAAATATTATCGCTATACACCATCTTGCTAGTAGCCGGCGCAAAAGATAAAGACAACTTATTACTCTTGCAAGTGCCGTTACGTTATATTTTTTACTATCCGTGCCAGCGTTTAGTTTAGCGTATACCGCTAATATCAAAATTTCAGAATCTTATGGCAATAATGAAACAAGTGACAATGATAAGCAGTACGAAATTAGTCATTACGGCAATACTATCTGTGGATTAAGCAGCATCATCCCATTTGTGTATTTAATGATAGCGATACTTGGCCCAAAAATATTATTAGCACCGTTTGATATAGCCGAATTAGTAGAAGCAAATACTATTGAAGATTATGAATTCGTACTCGTCGCTTATGCCATTATCGGCTTAATTGATAATATCCGCCAGGTTTTACTCGCTAATTCAAGGGGTGTTGCCGATTTAATAAAACCATCATTAATCAGCATGGCATCTGTTTGGCTAATTGGCATGCCTATCGCATTAAGCTTGTTAGAATATGATGGCGTGCAAGGCGCCACTATAGGCCTAGGTATAGGTTTATTCACTAACGTCATATTGATGGCTTATCGCTGGTGCAACTTGCAAAGCGATCCATTCAACGAAGAAATGAAAAGAATTGACTTGCAGTGGATAAAACAGAGACTCAATGATTGTGTGTCAATTTTCAAATTCAAAAAAACCAATAACAAGTTAGATAATGATAATTCTAACGAGCAGCTTCTTTTAAATTAATAGAAACCAATTGACTGCTTATGTAAACACTCTGTTATTTTTTTTGTCTCATCCGTTTTAAAAAGATTATCGAACTCTTCAAATAAATCATGCACATAACGTGTCTGTAAGATTAAAAACATATTAAATACCCCCGCTATTAATAAATATGGGATTAATGCTAGCAAGCATCGTGGCGCACCAGTTTCACACGTTTCATGCACATCTTCATCGATTACCTGAATCATTTGTAAAATATAAAATAGCACATAGACTTTTGAGAATGATGTGCAGGAATCATGAGAGAAATTTGGAGACTTGATGCACGCTTCTTCAGCTGATTGGTTTTTAAGAATTTGAAGCACTGATGTTACACCCAATGTAAAATACAGAATAACAATTACTGCATAGCGCGTACAGCTTCTTTCTTTATCCATCTCAAGCCCAAATGAAAAAACCTTTATTTGGCGGCGAATTGACTGCGCACTTTGTAAAAGTTTTTCAGTTTCATTTGCTGGCCCTTTATCGTCGAGCAGTAAATCGAGAAAATGTCCCTTCTTATACGTCTTTTCTTTGCTTGGTTTAAGTAACCTTGCTTGAAATAATGTATTGGCAAGGGTTTTATCATAGC
>CAYXLV010000194.1:0-4484 GCA_964465995.1 uncultured Coxiellaceae bacterium
TGATTATATTACGGGTGATATCACGCCAGCCTATCTTGAACACCTTGCCAAAACACGCAGCGATGCAGCTAAGCAAAAACAGCGAACCGCAACGGGTGATGACCAGCTGAATGAATTGGTTGAGGCCAATTAGTGATAATTGGCCTGGTTGGTAGTTGGGTCAGTGTTATTGATTACTTTTCCATGCTTAGTATGCTGCCACCGCGTAAGAGAGGCTGATCTTCATCTAGGCTTTCTGCGGAGCTCTTATTATCAACATAATCCCACTGCCAAATCGAGAAATTATTATAAAAGCGGCTGGCGGCTTTAAAGGGGGTGCTTTTAATGACACTTTCAACAAGTCCCCAGTGTTTAGCTGGCAGCTGTGTGGGTTGATCAGGTAATAGACTTTCATCATCTATAGGTGTCTCTTCCAATATAATCTGTGTCGGCTCTAAAGAGGCAGGTTTATCAATAGTATCAGTACGCATCAATGTGAATAGGTCACCGCCGATAGCATTTTCATTTAGTGCACCAAATCTTCCCAAGCTATTTCGCAATTCTAAAAATAAGGCAGCAGCGTCATGGTTGTTATCAGCAAAAGGCTTTTCGGCTATGTTGGTTCTAAATAGCCAATCAATGAGTCGTGGGCCTAAGTGCAGTGTCCAATCAAGCCCACGAAGTAAATGGTAACCATAGTTAAATGGATTTATGTAAGATAAGTCTTCTTTACGCGCGCCTTCCAATGATGCCAATGCAAGCATCCAAAACCCATCCGCTTCAATTAATGAAGAGGCAATTTCTGCACAAATAGCCATAAAAACATTTTCACCGGCAACAGCAGCTTGATAGACATTGGTTAAACCGCCTGTGCCACAGACGTAGCCAATGGCCACTAGCATTATGATCAGTTCAATTCTTCTTAATAAAGTTGGGGTGCTATTTTTCCTAAAACCACAATCTTTTAAAGTTTGATAATGGCCAGATATTGCTAAGGCAGCATATTTTAAAAGCGGGTAAACATAGGTGTTTGTTAAGCCTCGCATCAGTGGGTATACGCTAATGCATGCTATGCCGCCAATAGAAATAAAACTGAGTGGGCCTGTGACAAGACTAATCTTATCACCGGCGAAGTCATGGTGAATCTCTTGCTCTAGGGCATCATAGCCAACCTGAGTGAGTGCTACAAAGTTGAATAAACCCGCGAGTGAAAAATTTAATGCGGTGAGTGCAACACCGTTGCTAACAATAAATTCTGCCCATGAGTCCCATAGCTCAGATTGCATAAGATAGTTTGACCAAGTGGTATTCCATTGGATGGGTGTCGAGGCGCCGGATGATTTTAATTGTGATAATAAGAGATGCTCACGCATGAGGGTGGGTTGTGTCAAACTGACTAAAAGTAGGCAGGCAATTTTTTGATTATTAGTGGTTAAGTGTGCTGCGCGCGTAGGTGCTTCTGTATTACTAGAAAAATCTAGGTGCTCCACCAGCAGCTTTTTGACATACTCCGATACGTTAGTGTTGTTTAACACTGTTCTTAGCTCTCTGTCGATGTTAAACCCATTAGCCATAAACCTGTTAATAAAGTCGTTTATGTCATCATCATTATCAAACTGAGCATATTTTGCATGGTGTTGTGCCTGTAAAATCACTCGGCGAGCTGATTCTTCAAGCTTGGTTTGATGGTGCATATGCTGGTAGCGGAATGCCGGATGAATCAATGGGTACTCAAGCGTATCTAAGATCATACCGTAAAAAATTCTATTGATGGTTGGGTTAGCAATTAGGTTGGTGCTAAAGGAGCTAACCGCAAAGATCCATTGAAGCCAGGTTTTTTTAAGCGCACCGCTGACTATTTTAGCAAATTGACTATTGTATGGTTTCAAATACGTAACGCTGTCCCTGAATGCGACTATAGTCAGCAACATAAAAAAGGTGCTGATATTAACCGATAAAACACTATTAATTGTATGGCCAATGATATCGGCAGGCGTTGTGCTTTTAGGTAGCAGACTTTTGAGCTCAAAATTGGCAAGTCCAATAAAAGCCTCTTTATTATAAAAACGAATGAGAAAAATTTTTCCTAATGCCGCAGAAATACCAAAAGCACTATCAAATGCTATGCGCTCTTCGAAGGATAAATGGGTTAACCCAAGATTTCTGTCCGACTGAATGATGGCGTCAGTTTGTAGAAAGGCGAGTAGGCCTTGTGGTGACATCGCTAATGAAGTGTCGAAAAATCCAAATAGATCAAGAAATTTTTTGAAACGTGCTTTAAGTTTTGAGTCTTTGATGCTGTCTAAGATTTGCGATAGAGGTGGTAGAGTTGTGCCGTAATCTTGTGAATAGGAGATTTTGTTTGAGATGCTGACCGCATGACTAAACTCAGATCTAACCTGTAACTGTGAACTATTTTTTTCGGTTTCGTTATCGCTTAAGTGGTCTTCGTGGAATGGGTTGGACAGTGGTAGTTTTTCGCTTGAGTTATTGGGTTGCATAATAATTTCACACCTATCAAATTTGAAAGGCGCAATATACTATCCATAAAATACTTACACAATACAATTCACGTGGAAAAAATAAAAAAAGTATCGAAAAATAAAGACCTTAAGCGTGTCTTAATGTTTATGCGTTATCACTGGATTATTTGGGCTTAAAGTAAAAAAAGCTAACATCCTTGGTAGGCTTTTTGATCCGACAATGGTAGCTCGTCTCTTTATCTTTGACGGCCCTAGCCCAAGTCGAAAATGGGTTGTATTCGACAATGTTGGCATCTGACACCGAAAAATAAGAGCAGTAATTCCATTTTTGCACTTGTTGGTGCGGGGTATAAATTCGACACCACCAAGTTTTAGCCAGCTTAAAGTGAAAGTTTTTCAGTGCTTGAAACGGTTTGGTCTTAGAGCCTTTTTCAAGATGCACAGTTTGTTCAGGTTGGTCACTGGTTGGGTCAGTCCAAATCGCAAGGTTGGCAATTTTGTCGGCCGTATTAATAAAAACGCATTGTACATTAACGTCGGTTTTTTGCGTGCTATTAATCGTATAGCTATTACGACTGCCAAGCGGATTACCAAAAACACTTTGTTCTGGCTTAAAGGGTTTGGTGGATTTTTGAGTCGGTTCGTTTGCTTGGGTGTTGGGGGCGGGGTGATTTGTTTTGGGTTCTGCATGACTATTGAGGATGAAAAATGTGGCAGCGATGAGGGTAAAAAAAATGCTCGACATGCGTTTCATAGGTTTTCCTTGTCACAAGTCCATAAAATTACCGCTGAGTATATCTCAATTCGCAAATAACGTACACAATTCTGTTCTAGATCAGATAGTTAACCACAAACTGGCTGACCGGATTCGGAGGATGACCTGCGCCATAAAATTGTTTATTATGCGCCCACCATGAATCGACGAATTAGCATCGCCCCAATGATGGATTGCACTGATCGGCATTATCGCATGTTAATGCGCCAAATTAGCCGACATGTGCTGCTATATACCGAAATGGTGACCACCGGCGCGATTATCCATGGCGATCGCGAACGTTTGCTAGGCTATACGCCAGCTGAGCATCCTTTAGCGCTGCAAATTGGCGGCTCTGATCCAAAGGCCTTAGCCGAGTGCGCTAAAATGGCGCAAGATCTTGGCTATGCGGAAGTGAATCTCAATGTCGGCTGCCCAAGCGATCGTGTGCAAAGTGGGCATTTTGGCGCTTGCTTAATGAAATCACCGCAACTGGTGGCGGATGGTGTGGCTGCGATGCAGGCGACTGTGCAAATTCCAGTCACTGTTAAAACAAGGATTGGTGTCGATGATCAGGATTCCTATCCAGAACTGCAATTTTTTATCGACCAGGTTGCCAAAGCAGGTTGTCAGAGTTTTATTTTACATGCGCGCAAGGCATGGCTAAAAGGCTTAAGCCCACGCGAAAACCGTGAAATCCCACCGTTACGTTATGATGTGGTGTATCAACTAAAGCGCGATTTTCCAAGCTTGGAGATTATTATTAATGGCGGTATTAAAACCTTAGACGAGATGCAAAAGCATTTGCAACATGTCGATGGGGTGATGATCGGGCGAGAGGCATATTCCAACCCATATCTATTTGCCGCAGTCGATCAGCTCTTCTATGGAGCTACAGCTGAACCTTTGAGTGGCAAAATGGTGATTGCGAAATACCTACCTTATGTGGCAGAACAGTTAGCAAAAGGTGTGCCTTTACGACGGTTAACCCGCCATCTAGTCGGTCTTTTTCAAGGCCAACCGGGTGCAAGGCGATGGCGGCGTTACTTAAGTGAAAATGCCGGCCAACAGACCGGCGGTGTTGATGTCATTCATCAAGCATTAGCGCTTGTGACTAGCTCTTAGTGTCTTCAGAAGATTTTGATTTTTTACGAGCATATTTTTGACGGAAACGTTCAACACGACCACCGGAGTCGACGAGTCGTTGTTTGCCTGTAAAGAAGGGGTGACAGTTGGAACAGATTTCTACATGTAGGTCGCGGCCTAAT
>CAYXLV010000195.1:0-4450 GCA_964465995.1 uncultured Coxiellaceae bacterium
AAATTAATCGTGCTAAAGCCGTTTGTTTATCCGATGACTTTATGATTTTCACCCGCATTGAAAGCTTTATCGCACGCCGCGGTTTAGATGATGCGATCAAACGCGCAGAAATTTATTTAGATTCAAAAGCCGATGGTATTTTAATTCACTCGAACCAAGCAACACCTGATCAAGTTTATAGTTTTATGGAAGCCTACAAAAAACTATGCGCGAAAAAAGGCGTGAGCAAACCGGTTATTTGTGTACCTACCACTTACAATCACATCACTGACGAAGAATTTTTCCAAAAAGGTTTTAATATTGTTATTTATGCAAACCATTTATTACGTGCAGCGCATAAAGCAATGAAAGACACCTGCCAAACTATCTTGCAAAATAAACGCAGTCATGAAGTCACTCCAAATATTTCAACAGTCAAAGATATTATGGAAGAAGTGGGCTTTTACGATGTCAAAGATAAAGACGCAAAATACAAACAAAACCCAACACCGGTTATTATTTTAGCGTCGGGCAAACCAAAAGGTTTTAGTGACACTGAATATAAAAATCTTCCAGTCAGTTGTGTGCCCGTTGCCAATCAACCATTACTGCATTGGCAAGTAAAAACCTTAAAAGAAGAGGGCTTAAGCAATATTACTTTAATGACGGGTTATGCCAAACAAGAGCTGCCTGCGATTGCTGTAGAAACAATTGATAATTCAGACTATGCCAATACCAAAGCGTTGTATTCATTAATGATGGCACGTGACAAAATGCAAAATGGATTTATCATGATTTTTGGCGATATCTTTTTTGATGCGTCCATTTTAAAAAACTACATCATGAATAGCGACAGCGATATTTTATTATTGGTTGATAATTCATTTAATTTAAAAACCCGCCAAAGCATTAAACCGACTACCGATTTAGTGACGTTGGTTGATCATCACTTAACAGTGCGCAAACCGAATGTGCTTACTGAACAAGTTGCCGAAATAGGTAGTGATATCGCCGTTGATAAAGCAACCCATGAATTTATTGGGATTGCAAAATTCTCAGCCGAAGGTGCGAAGCAATTATGCGCGGCTTATGACGCCATGTCAGCAGACTCACAGAAAGCTGATTTTTGCACGGTAATCAAACAGTTGTTAGTCAATCAAGCCAATGTCGAAGCACGCGAAGTCAATCGCGGTTGGTCAGAAGTGCATAACCTAACGGATATCGCCGCCATTGAAAAAAGCATGAACCGCACCAAAAACAAAGTGCCTGAACTGATTTAATAGCGAGAACCATTATGATGACACCATCCACAGTGATTGAATTATTATTAAAGCACCACTATGAATTTATCTCTGGTGTGCCAGATAGTATTTTTAAACATCTGCTATTGGATGTGGGTGAAGAAAAACGCTTCCAACATGTTATTACCAACAATGAAGGTGAAGCTTGCGCCTTAGCTGCCGGTTACCATTTAGCAACCGGTAAAGTGCCCGTCGTGTATATGCAAAATTCAGGTTTGGGTAATAGCATTAATCCATTAACCAGTTTGTTGGATGATAATATTTATTCCATTCCAACGTTAATGTTAATTGCCTGGCGCGGTTTACCAGGCCGCAAAGACGAACCACAACATGTTCGCATGGGTGAGGTCTTGCCAGGTATGTTATCGCTAATGGATGTTGGTTACAGTATTGCTGATGGTAAGCTTGAGACCATGGAATATATTTTCCAACAAGCAAAACTTTATTTTGAAAAATATAAAAAACCCTATGCCATTTTATTTCCAAAAGATGTTATCCAAGCTGAAGCAAAACAATATCTCAATGGTCATGCTACCATCGATTCTGATATTGTGCGTGAAGATTTATTAGAATTAATTGTCAAAAATTCCGGGCCTAATGATTTATTCGTCACCACCACGGGTAAAACTTCGCGGGAACTTTATGAAATCCGTGAGCGTTTCCAACAAAGCCATGCCAAAGATTTTTTAACCGTTGGTTCAATGGGCTGCGCCTCAACCATTGCGTTAGGCATTGCAATGCAGCGTCCCGACAAGCGCGTTATTTTAATTGATGGTGATGGTGCGTGTTTAATGCGTTTAGAAGCGTTAGCTACCATCGGTCATGTGCAACCTAAAAATTTAATTCATATTGTGGTTGATAATCAGGCTTATGAATCCACCGGTTCGCAACCCACGTTATCGGCCAATGTTGATTTCGCCACGATTGCCAAAGCTTGCGCTTACCAAGCCAGCAAAGAAACCAATAATATCGATGAGTTCTTAACAGCGTTTCAAGCGATCACCGATGGTCCAATAATGTTAGTCGTTAAAACAACGTCGGCATCACGCGCTGATTTAGGTCGCCCAAAGTCTACACCACTCGAAAATAAACAAGCCTTTATGCAAGACCTCGGAGTGCCGGCATGAAAGCCGACATCTTAGCGGCTGGCATGGGAACACGCATGCGCGAACACCAAGTACTGCCTAAAGGATTTAGTGAAATAGATCAACAACCTATTATCTTAAGCTCCTTGCAAGCTCTGCGCGCAGCAGGCATTACCGATATTTTGTTAGTGGCCGGTTACGGTGCTGAACATTACCAAGCTTTAGCGCAGCAAACGGGTTTCTTTCAAACCATTATTAATCCGCATTATGCCACCACCAGCAGTTTGTATTCATTATATTGTGCAAAAGATTGGATCGACAGTGATGTGCTAGTACTTGAGTCAGATATTATTTATGACCCTTCAGCAATCATGAAACTTTTAAAAGATCCACATCCCAATGCAACAATTGTGAGTGAGTTAAGCGATGTCGGCGATGAGGTTTACGTTGAAGCAAACGATCATTTTTTAACGAGAATGAGCAAACACAAAGATCACTTACAAACTGAAAAAGTGATTGGTGAATTTGTCGGTATTAATAAATTAAGTGTAACCGCTTGCCAGGAATTATTTTTATTATTAGCAGAAGACAAGCCATTATTAGAAAACGGACATTATGAAGAGGATGGTATGATTGCATTAACCAAACACCAACCAATTTATTGTCTTAAGCTTAATAATTTCCGCTGGTGCGAAATCGATTGCCAAGAACAACTCCACAAAGCCCAAGCGCTTTTTGTTTAGGAACATTATGCAACAATCAATCAAACGAAATATCTTATTAAACCCAGGTCCCGCCACCACTACCGATACAGTCAAACAAGCCTTAGTGGTGCCAGATATTTGTCACCGAGAAAAAGCGTTTACGCAATTAGTTTGGCAAATCCGCCAAGACTTATTAAAAGTAGTGAATGCGGATGACCACTACACCAGTATTTTATTTGCCGCATCTGGAACGGGTGCATTGGAAGCCTGTTTAACTTCAATCGTTGCCCCACAAAAAAAAATCGCCATTATTAATAACGGCTCTTATGGCGCGCGACTTTTAAAAATCGCCGAGCGCTATCAAATCGAAGCCGTTAACTTTGAATATCCATTTGATCAAGCGTTACCATTAGCAGAAATAGAAAAACAAATAGCCGCAGACAGCTCGATTGATTATGTGGCAATGATTCATCATGAAACATCCAGTGGCTTGCTCAATCCACTGTCAGAAATTGGTGCCATGTGTCAACGCCTTGGGCGTCGCTTCATTGTTGATGCTATGTCGAGTTATGCGGGTGTGCCTATTGATGTCACAACAGATCATATCGACTATTTAATTTCCAGTTCAAACAAGTGCTTACAAGGCATGCCGGGTTTAAGTTTTGTGATCGCCAATAAAGCTGATTTATTAGCAAGCGCGGGTAATGCACGCTCCTTTTATTTTGATTTGCACGCGCAATATCAAAGTTTAGAAACGAATGGTCAGCTAGCGTTTACACCGCCTGTACAAGTGATGTATGCATTGCGCCAAGCACTAGATGAATTATTGACGGAAACCGTTGCGGGTCGAATTGCACGTTACCGACAAAATTATGATCGTTTATTAACCGGGCTTAACAAGCTAGGTTTTCGTTGCTTAACACCTAGCGAACGTCAGTCTTTTATTTTGGCAATTGTTCAATTTCCAGACAATGGCGTTGTCTATAACTTTGATGAGCTGCATGATTATTTATATGAGAAGGGGTATACTATCTACCCTCAAAAGTTGCCCATCACCAATACATTTCGTTTATCGTGCCTTGGTGATTTGCATCCGGTGGATATAGATAATTTTTTACAAGAGCTCGCCGTTTACTTAGCAACCAAACAAAAGCTCACAGCCTAAAGAGAACGAGATATCATCATGAGTGATGCTAAAACCATCATGCCTGACGATTATAAGGATATTGTTTATCGGGTTACTTACTTTTTACTAGGTAAAGTTGCGCATTTTATTCCGCAACGTATTTCGCCAAACACAATTACCATCAGCGCATTTATTGCAGCAGTGATTGGCTGTTTATTATTGTATGTCATTAAAACGCCAGTCGCTTTTTTATAT
>CAYXLV010000196.1:0-4443 GCA_964465995.1 uncultured Coxiellaceae bacterium
GTTGATTTACATGCCGATCAAATTCAAGGTTTTTTCTATATGCCCGTTGATAACATCTACGCGAGTAATGTGATGTTAGAAGACGATGACGTTTTACAAAAATATCCAAAGCCTGTGGTGGTGTCGCCTGATGTTGGTGGTGTTGTCCGCGCGCGTGCGATTGCAAAACGTTTGAATGATACTGATCTTGCTATTATCGATAAACGACGTCCTTCAGCCAATCAAGCTGAAGTGATGAATGTGATTGGTGATGTGCACGGTAAAAATTGTATTATCGTCGATGACATTGTCGACACGGCTGGAACACTTTGTGCTGCAGCGCAAGCGTTAAAACAAAAAGGTGCGTTAACTGTCACGGCATATTGCACCCATCCAGTTTTATCAGGTAAGGCGATTAGCAATATTGAAAATTCTTGTTTGGACGAAGTGGTCGTTAGCGACACTATTCCTTTATTAGATGCTGCACAAGAGTGTAAAAAAGTGCGCCATCTTACATTGAGTAAACTGATTGCAGAAACCATATCGCGGGTTAATCAAAAAGAATCAGTGAGTTCAATGTTTACTGACTAATTTTATCTTCCTGCTCTAAAACTCAGCACGCCTAGGTAATCGGCCCAAGTGACCCGACTGGAAAAAACCTTTATTTTTTTGCGAAACCAGGTAAAATGCCTGATTCGTTTAGCAACATCACACTTGAGAGACAGGAACCCGGAGAATAACAATGGCTCAACTCTTTGAATTAAATGCAGAAAATCGCACCACTACCGGCAAAGCAGCCGCACGACGTATGCGTCGCGATGAAGGTAAAGTCCCTGCCGTGGTTTACGGGGCCGGCAAAGAACCACAGTCCATTACTCTCCTCCACAACGAAATTTCTCAAGCACTCAACTACGAAGCAGTTTATTCTCACATTCTGACGTTAAAAATTGATGGCAAGTCAGAGCAAGTCGTATTAAAAAACTTGCTGCGTCATTCCACCAAGCCACGCATTATGCATGTGGATTTTCTCCGCGTTAAAGCAAAAGAAAAGATTACTATGAAAGTGCCACTTCACTATTTAGGTGAGGAAGAAGCGCCAGGTGTTAAAGAAGGTGGTGTGGTTTCTAAATTAATGACTGAATTAGAAATTAGCTGTTTACCAGCGCACTTACCTGAAAGCATCGACATTGATATTTCCAAACTTGAACTCGATCAATCCTTACACTTATCCGATATTAAATTACCCAGCCAGGTTGAATTAGCCGCTGGTGAAATTGATGAAGAACATGATCAAGCAATTGTTAATGTTCACATTCCTCGTGTTGTCGAAGAGCCTGAAGAAGCGCCAGCTGAAGAAGAAGCTGCTGAAGGTGAAGCCGTTGAAGGCGAAGGTGAAGAAGCTGCCGCTGATGAAACTAAAGCAGAAGACAGCAAAGACGAAGGCAAGAAAGAGGACTAATCTTGGCGTCTGCCATTCAATTAATTGTTGGTTTAGGCAATCCGGGTGCAGAATATGAAAATACTCGACATAATGTCGGCGCCTGGTTTGTTAAACAATTAGCTGAACAAGAAAACACAACGCTCAAATTCGAATCCAAATTTCACGGTGCCGTGGCAAAAGTAAGCACTTTTGCCAATCCGTGTTGGTTACTTATTCCAAGCACATACATGAACGAAAGCGGTCGAGCTTTGGCGGCGATAACGCGCTTTTATAAAATTCCACCGGAAAGTATTTTGGTTGCGCATGATGAACTTGATTTTAGTGCGGGAACGGTGCGTTTAAAAAACGGCGGTGGCCACGGCGGTCACAATGGTTTGCGCGATATTATTAATCACCTCCATTCCAAAGATTTTTACCGCATGCGCATTGGCATTGGTCATCCTGGGCATAAAGATCGCGTATCACCTTATGTATTAAGTGCACCATCGAAAAATGATCGCGAATTAATTTTGCAATCAATCGATGAGGGCTTGCGCACTATCGCGGATTTAAGTGCTGGAGAGTTTGAAAAAGCGATGCACTATTTGCATTCCGATTAAATTAACGAGGACAAATTCATGGGTTTTAAATGTGGCATTGTTGGCCTGCCAAACGTGGGTAAATCAACTTTATTTAATGCATTAACGAATGCAAGTATCGAAGCATCGAATTATCCCTTTTGCACAATTGAGCCCAACGTTGGTATGGTGCCAATGCCAGATGAGCGCTTAGATAAAATTGCAGCGATTGCGCAATCTAAGCAAGTCATTCCAACAACCATGAAGTTTGTGGATATTGCCGGTTTGGTCAAAGGCGCTTCCCAAGGTGAAGGTTTAGGTAATCAATTTTTAGCAAATATTCGTGAAGTACAAGCCATTGCACATGTGGTGCGTTGTTTTGAAGATGAAAATGTCACGCACGTTGCCGGTAAAATTGATCCGCTCGCTGATATTGAAGTGATTGATACTGAGTTAGCTTTAGCAGATTTAGACACCATTGATAAAGCATTATTAAAAACCAGCAAAGACGCAAAACGCGGCGATAAAGTTGCCCTCAAGCGCCAAACCATTTTAGAAGAAATAAAAACACATTTAGATCAAGGCAAACCCATCCGCCATTTAGACTATCAAGACAACGACGATGCCGTTTCGCAAATTAAAAGTTTGCAATTATTAACAGCAAAACCGGTTTTATATATCGCGAACGTCAACGAAGCCAGCTTACAAGATGGCAATGCATATTTAGATCAAGTCAACGAATTAGCCGCCAAAGAAAATGCCCCGGTCGTTGTAATTTGTGCTGCAATCGAAGCTGAAATCCAAGAACTCCCTGCGGCCGAGCAACAAGATTATTTAGACGACTTAGGCCTCGACGAACCTGGCCTAAACAAAGTAATCCGCGCCGGCTATAAATTACTAGGCTTAGAAACCTATTTCACCGCCGGCCCCAAAGAAGCCCGCGCATGGACCATCCCAATCGGCGCCAAAGCCCCTCAAGCTGCCGCCGCCATCCACACCGATTTTGAAAAAGGTTTCATCCGCGCCGAAGTCATCGCCTACAACGACTACATCCAATGCAAAGGCGAAGCCGGCGCCAAAGACGCAGGCAAATGGCGCCTAGAAGGCAAAGACTACACCGTCTGCGACGGCGACATCATCCTATTCCGATTTAATGTCTAGGACGCACCTGCTAATTGTCCCAAATGCCTAGTTAACTCTATGATTTTAATAAGGCACAACGCTAGGTCGGTCTGGCTGCCGTCTCATTTAATTTATTTTTGAGGGTGTTGCTTCTCTCGTATCATGTATTAACTTAAAACCGAAGCTTGTATTGTCGGGCAACCTCTCGCTAGCGTTCGTGGCTGTGTTTTCATGCATTGGCAGAAGAGTTTGACAACTCAGCCACGAACGTAAGTGAGAAGGCTGGCTGTTTTTTTAATCCAGCGGTCAAGAGATTTAAACCCTCTTTCGTGTTATCAAAGGTTTTTTCAATATGTTTGTTTAGTTCATTTAAAATACAGACATCAAGTTTGTATTTTGATACATCAATACCTACAAATTTATATTGCATCATGGTAGAGTTCCCCGATTGGTTAATTGCCAACATGATAGAGTTCCTTGATTGGTTAATTGCCAATGTGCTTGGGTGACTGTGATTGATCAGTCTTGTAAATGCAGGCTTAATGTGACGACATATGGCCTAAGCTACTGTTCGATCTTAGTTACAGTTTGGGAGAGAAGGTCCTTTCCTCACTGACAGGTTCTTTAGACCTAAGAGGTTATCAAGATCACTTCTCTCCGTCCCAAGTGCCCCTGGGACTAAGTCATTCAACTTACAAAATCAAAAATACAAGAGGTTGCCCAGCAATAAAGGCTTCGGTTTTTAATTAATACGCAATACTTGAGCAGATAAATTCAAAAAAAACTAATCATAAATCTTCTGTGCAAGTTTACGAGTAAAAACTAGTCCAAAGAGAGAAGACATTATTAGCTGCTAGCTCCTGCGCCAAATCATAAAGTGAATAATCTTTATCACCAGAAATAAGCATTATGCTATGCACATTTTTTAGCGTGGCGCCAAAGGGAAGCACACGAGCTACTTTGGCGCAATGAGAACGCCAGGAGCTATTCGTCTTAACGGATATTGCTTTTTCTCACTCCTTATAATTTGAGCGCTACGTTCTAAACAAAATAGTTGAAAACGCACCACATTCCATCATGGACAACTTTTTTCTGCTGCTCAAATTAACAGCCTTGCACATAGGTTGCACAAAGCATCGAGAATAAGTTGAAGATCCCTTTAAGGTTAAATTCAGATCCGTTAAGATATGCGTAGCCATGAGGTCAGCCTTTTCTTGGAAGGTTGAAATTGTGGTTAGCTCGCTTGGGATGTTCTCGCATCCCTCTCGAGCGCCAATGATTGTAAACGCTTTTCACCAGTGATTGCAACTTTGGATTTTTAAAAATATCAATCCTGATTTTGTT